>DATBBR010000033.1 GCA_036270875.1 Acidimicrobiales bacterium | reverse complement strand
TTCACCAGCTTCAGCGACATCGACAAGCTGATCTGCGGGCTGGTGGCCCCCGCCGGGGCGCCACCCCAGCTCCAGCAGAGCCTGGCTCCCCTCCAGTCCGCCCTCGGGCCCCAGTTCGACTGCTCGTCCTCGGCCGCGCCGAGCGCGGCATCGGCCGGGGCGCCGACGTCGTCGTCGGTCGCCGGGCAGCTGGCCACCTCGGCATTGTCCGGCCTGGCGCAACCGCAGGTGCCTCAGCGGGCCAACGTGGGCACCGTCGTCAACGGGGTGTTGGGGCGATGAGGCTGAAGCTGCGGGGCTCCCTGGCCAGGGTCACGATCAAGGTTTGCGTGTTCGCCGCCGTGTGCGTCGTGCTTCTCGCCATCTTGGCCAAGGAGGTCGGGAACCTGAGCTTCTTCTCCCACCGCGTCTCCTACAAGGCCGACATGCCGGACGTCATCGGACTGTTCCCCACTGACGACGTCAAGGTCGCGGGGGTCAAGGTAGGACAGGTGAGCAGCGTCTCCACGGACCATGGCCACGCCGTGGTGACCTTCAGCGTCGACAAGAACGTGCCCCTGCGGTCGAGCACCCAGGTCGGCCTGCGCTACCGCAACGTGCTGGGTGAGAAGTACCTCTACGTCTATCCGGGCTCGACCGGATCCATCATGCGGTCGGGTTCCAGGATCCCGTTGAACCAGGCCATCTCGGATGCCGACATCGACGCCTTCCTCAACGCCCTGGGCCCGTTCATCAAGGCCATCAACCCCCAGGAGGGCAACCTCTTCGTGCAGGCCATGGTCGGCGCCCTGGAGGGCAACCAGGACCAGGTCACCCAGCTGCTCGGCAACACGGCCACGGTGTCCAACACCCTCGGCAACCTCAACCAGCAGGTCGGCGGGGTGATCGACAACTTCAACACCATCCTCACGGCCATGGCCCAGCGCAGCGGAGACCTCGACGCCCTGATCAAAAATCTCAACGCGGTCTCCCAGAGCCTGGTGGCCCGCAACAACGACCTCGACACCGCCGTCGTGGAGTTCTCCCAGCTGGCCGCCCAGTTCAAGAACCTGCTCTCGACCAACAGGGGCAACATCGACCAGGCCGTCAACAACCTCCAGGGCATCGCCGATGTCCTGTCACAGCATCACGCCGACCTCGAGAAGGATCTGGCCACCCTTCCCCAGGGCCTGCAGGGCTACTCGAACATCGCCTCCTACGGGCAATGGTTCGCCGTCCGGGTGATCTACGGCTGCCTGGCCAACGAGGGCGGGCCGGGCACGCCCTCGAATTGCTCGTACGAGAATCCGACGAACCAGAACCCGTCGCAGCCCAGCTCTGCCAGCTCCGTGTCGCCGTCCTCAGGAGGCTCGGCTCGGGCGCCGGCGGCACCGGCAGCGGGCGGACCGAGCGTGTCGAACATCACCGGCTTCGCTTCATCCGGGAGAGCGGGCTGATGGCCTTCGTCAGAGAACCGTTCTGGCGCAAGCTCAACTTCTCGCGCAGCAACGTGCGCCGTCGCGGCTCGAAGTCCTTCACCGAGCGCAACCCCAAGATCATCGGGGCCATCGCCATCGTCGTCATCCTGGCCGTGACCGCCGGCGCCATCGGCCTCAACTCGAACATTGTGAAGAACCGTTTCCCGATCACCGCCCGGTTCGCCGACACCGCCGGCATGCAGGCGGGCGACAACGTCATCCTGGCCGGCGTCCCGGTCGGCGAGGTCGCCTCCGTGCAGCTGAACGGCAGCGCGGCCAACGTGAAGATGCAAGTCAACCACGGCGTCCAGATCCCCGCTGACTCGTCTGCCGACGTCTACGTCGAGACCCTGCTCGGCAAGAAGGACGTCCGCATCGACCCCGGCCACGACTGGGGTCACCTGATGGGCTCCGGTGGGGTGATCACCCACACGACCACTCCGACCGAGCTGCTCGACCTTCAGAACGAGTCCGCCCCGGTCCTCGAGCAGAGCGACGCGACGTCGCTCAACAAGCTGATCCAAGACCTGGCCTCGGTGACCCAGGGCAAGCGAGACGAGGTCTCGACGATCGCCAACGGGCTGAACCGGTTCCTTGGGATGGTCAACCAGCGATCGGGCACCGTGAGCAGTCTGATCGACTCTGCGAAGACGGTCACCGGCACCTTGGCCAACCGCGACCAGCAGCTGGTGTCGATCGTCGACAACCTTGGCATCGTCGTCAACGGGCTGGCCCAGCGCAAGGACGCCCTGTCCAACCTCCTGACCCAGAGCGATCAGATGGCCGCGCAGACCTCGGCCTTGGTCGGAGCCAACCGGGGCAAGCTCGACTCGATCCTGGCCGAGCTCCACACCGACCTCGGCATCGTCGGCCGCCACCAGAACGACCTCGCCGAGGCCGTCGCCGACCTCGGGGACACCGTGCAGGCCTACAGCTCGATCGGCTACTCCGGGCCCAACAGCGCCCCCAACCCCAACTGGGCCAACATCTTCACCCAGCTGCCCGGCCCTGTCGGGACAGACGCCCTCTTCGGCTCCTGCGGCGACTTCGACCAGGCCCTGACGGTCGTCCTCGGACCCGACCCGAAGGAGCAGCCCGGCGGCACCTCACAGTGCACGCCTCAGCCGGCTACCGGCCCGGTGCCCGCCGGTGGGTCCTTCGCGTCGTCGAATCCGCCCCCGCCATCGAGTCCGTCGGCACCCTCGGCAGGGATTCCCGCCGCAGGCGGCTCCTCTACGAGCGGTCCGAGCGCCAATGCCCAGTCCCTTCAGGACATTCTTGGCCCGCTCACGGGAGGGCACTGATGCGGACTAGATGGCTTTCGCTCCGGCGTTGCCTCGCCTTGGCCGTGCTCGCCGTACTTGCCCTGGTCGCCAGCGCCTGCTCGTCGGGTGGGACGTCCAGCTATATCGTCAAGGCCAACTTCTCGAACGGCGTCGACCTGTATCCGAGCTCTCCCGTGACCGTCCTCGGCGTGAACGTGGGCACCATCGAATCGGTCGAGAACCAGGCCGATCACGTCGTGGTGACCATGCGGGTGAACAACAAGTACCCGATTCCCGCAGGAGCGGGCGCCGCTGTCGTCGGTCAGTCGCTCCTCGGGGAGCGCTATGTGCAGTTCTCGCCTTCCTACACGGGCGGCCCCCGATTGACCGACGGCTCACTCGTGCCTCTGTCCCGGACGACGGTGCCGGTCTCGAGCGACGAGGTGCTGGCCGGCCTCAAGAAATTCCTGGGCGCCATCAACCCCAACGGCGCCGCCGACCTGGTGACCAACCTGGCCCAGGTGCTGGGCGGTAACGGTGCTCAGCTCAACGACCTCATCCACAACGCCTCTGGCACCCTCCAGCTGCTGGCCGACAAGGGCAACGACCTGGGTCAGCTGAACGGCTCCTTGGCCCAGCTGACGGGCGCGTTGGACACCAGGACGCAGACGATCTCCAAGCTGATCCAGGACTACAACACGGTCTCGGCCGTGCTCATCCAGAACGGCGGTCAGACCCTCGGCGACACGATCACCCAGCTCAACAACGCCAGCGCCCAGGTCGCTGATCTGCTGTCCCCCAACCTGGCCGGCCTGCATGACGACCTCGGAGTCCTCACCACGGCGGGCCGAACGCTCGACCGCAACCTGGCGTCCCTCGACCAGGCCAACGCGGCCTCGGTCAACCTGTTCGCCGCCGCCCACCGCGCCTACGACCCCCAGGGCAACTGGCTGCGCCTCAACATCCAGTCCGATCCCAACACGACCTCATCCCTGCTCGAGGCCCGTATCCGCGACCGACTGTCCGGGGTGTGCCGGCGGCTCGAGGCCAAGGGAATCAAGAATGCGACGCTCGACAACTGCAGCACGGTCGGAACCAGCTACTTCGACCCGATCCTCAACGCCGTGCCGTGCATCCTCAACCAGCAGTCGGGTCCGGGCTGCTCGCCGGCGGCCCTGTTCGGAGCGGGCGTCAACGCCATCCCCGGAATGACTCCCGCCCAGCGGGCCCAGGCCTCACAGGGGCCGGCGCCCGCTCCCGCGCCGCCGCCACCGGGTGCCGGCCCTGCTCCGCCACCCGCGCCCCCGATCACCGTGCCCCCGCTGCTCCCGCCCATGCCCAACCGCCAGAGCGCGCCCAACAGCGCCGGCGGGCTCCTGGGGGGACTGTGATGAAGGGCCGCGTCGCCGCCGCCCTGGGCGGAAAGGGAGGTCGGTTGACCGCGGGCGTCGCCGTCCTCGGGCTGGCTGCCGGTCTCAGCAGCTGCGCGAGCAGCTCGGACATGGTCTCGGCGAGCGCAACCTTTCCTGACATCGAGGCCACGACCAGCGGTACTCCCGTGGAGATGGCCGACGTCATCATCGGCCACGTGACGTCGACGACTGTCCAGGGTGGTCAGGCGCGCCTAGGCATGACGGTCAAACGGTCCGCCCAGGTGCCCGCCGACGTGACGGCCGAGGTGACCCAGGATTCGCTGCTGGGCCAGAACATCGTCCAGCTGGTGCCCAATACCAAGAACCGCAACGCACCGCTGCTGGCCAACGGAGCCACGATCTCCAAGACCCAGGACGTCCCCGGCCTCGAGCAGCTGATCAAGTCGGGAACCGACGTCTTCGCCGGCCTCTCGGCCAACCAGCTGGCGACGCTGATCCACGAAGGAGCGGTGGGCTTCGGCGGTCAGGGCCCGACCCTGCACCGGCTCCTCGATGACTTGAACAACGTCACCAACGGCTATGCCGGCCAGACGCAGACCATCCAGGCGCTGGTGAGCAACCTCGACCAGTTCGGCTCGACCGTCGCTCCCGCGGCCCAGTCCCAGGTCCAGGCCATCGCCAACCTGGCCCAGACCAGCCACGTGCTCAACGACCAGGCCAACCGGTTCGCCGACCTGCTGTCCTCGCTCACCAACCTGTCGGTGCAGAGCCTCGGCATCCTCAACACCTACATGCCCCAGATCGACCGGCAGTTCAGCGCCCTGCGCTCGGTCACCCAGGCCGTGGCCGATCGCCAGAGCGACCTGGGCAACCTGCTCACGTACACGTACCAACACAACGTCAACGTGTCCGGGGGCATCAAGAACGACTTCGGCCAGGTCCTCAACGACCTGATCGTGTGCGGTTTCCCCGGAGGTGGGGAGCAGCCGAACGACCCTGCCTCCTCCTGTCACAACGTGCCGGGGCCTCCGCAGTCATGATCAGCCGCCGAGTCCTCCTCAATCTCGCTGCCTTCCTCGCCGTCAGCCTCGGGCTCACGGCCTATGGCGTCTTCACGCTCCTGCGCAACCCGTTCGCGACCAGGACCACGGTCAAGACCGTGTTGCCCGACACAGCCGGGCTGATCAAGGGCCTGACCGCGACCAGCAACGGGGTGACGGTCGGCACCGTGAACTCGGTGAAGCTCAACAGCGACAACCGGTCGGTGACCGTGGCGATCTCGTTGGACCCGGGCAAGAGCCTGCCCGGCGATGTGGCGGCCAGTGTGGTCAGGGCCAATCCGCTGGGCGAGCAGTCGGTCGACTTCTCCCCGCAGCACGGGGGAACCGCCCCCCCTGTCCCCAACGGCGCAACCGTGCCGGTGGCCGCCGTCGGTACGCCTCCCAACGTCGGTGACATCCTGAACATCGCCGACAATCTCTTCAACGCCATCCCCAAACAGGACCTGACCACCGTCGTCCACGAGCTGGCAGTGACCCTGGCCGGCCGGGGTCAGGACCTGCGGAGCATCTCTCAGACCAACCTCGCCTTCTCTCAGGAGTTCCTCAACTACCAGGCCCAGTTCCAGGCCCTGCTCGCCAACTCGCCGCCCATCCTCAACGCCGTGGCCAACGACGGGCCCCAGCTGCAGCAAGCCATCGCCAACACCGTCGTGCTCAGCGGGGTGCTCGCCGCGCACCGGTACGACACCGTCCACCTCTTCGCCAACGGCATCCGCCTGGGGCAGACCCTGGGCGGCCTGATCGCGAACAACGAGCCCAACCTGGCCTGCCTGCTCCACGACTTCGGCCGGATCACAGCCAACACCGCCGAGCCCGCCAACCTGACCAACCTGGACACGGCCCTGGCGACCAACCAGGAGTTCTTCGGCCCCGTGGACGCTTTGTCCCCGCTCGGGACCACCAAGGGCCTGTACCCCGGGGACCCCAATCATCCGCAGAACTGGCTGCGGACCTATCTGATCCTTCCTCCCGCCCAGCCCCCCGCCGTCTCCTACAACCCCCACCACGAGCTTCCGCCCATCAAGCCGGGGGCGGGGTGCGCCACCGAGTTCGGTGCTGGGCCGGGTCCGGCGAGCCAGCCCGGCTTCCAGCCCTCCGGCGGTAGCAAGGTCATATCGCCTCCGGCCAGCGAGTCGCAGGTGCGGGGTAGCGATACGGGCAATCCCAATGCCATACCGGCCGCTTACACGAGGCCGGCCCGGCCGGTGGCCGCCAGCCCCGGCGGCCTCGCCATCCTCGGGCCCGCCTTGATGGCGTTGTTCCTGGTCACGGGGCTCGGTCTGGCTGGCCATCGCCGGCGCCGGGAGGCCTGATGGCGGCGCCGCGGGGGCCCGTGGACAGGATCCTGCCGCTGGTGCGGCGAATACCAGAGGGCGTGAGCTGCAGCCGACCGGATCACAGCCAACGACGAACGATGGTCGGGCTCAGGCACACGGTGCCGTGCTCGTGACCCATCTCTAGGGAGCGCCGGATGAGCGAGCGAGGCATACGGGGCGTGCGGACCGTCGGGGGCTTTCGGGCATCCCGCCGGGCGCGGGACGTCGACGAGCTCGAGGACGCCCAGTCGTCCAACAGCGCGGCCGAGACCGGGCCGGAGCCGTACGCCAGCCCGACCAACGGGACCACCGCGACCGACCACGCCCCTGATGCCAGCCAGGCCAGCCGGGCGGCCGACACTCGGACCGAGCCCTACGTCGTGGTCTCCGAGGGTGCACGCGGCGGCCGCCGGCGCTCGACGGGCGTGCCGCGGTGGCTCGTCGGCGTGCTCGCCGTGATCGCCGGTCTCGGCATCGCCTTCGCCATCCTCTTCGGCATCTGGTGGAACGGCCAGCGGGTCCAGTCCGACAACCGCGCCGCCGCCCAGCGCACGGCGCAGAACTTCCTGATCGCCCTCACCAACTTCGACTCCCGCACCATCAACGCCGACTTCTCGAGGATCACCAGCTACGCCACGGGGGACTTCGGCAAGCAGGCCCAGCAGTTCTTCGGCCCCCAGATCCGTCAGCAGCTGGAGGCGAGCCAGGCGGCCAGCCGGGGTCAGATCAGCTCGCTCTACGTGCAGTCCGCCAACGGCAGCAATGCCAGCGTCTACGCCGTGGTCGACCAGACCATCGTCAACAACAAGTTCAACGCTCCTCAAGCCGACGAGCTGAGGATCGTGCTGACCCTCAACAAGGTGAGTGGCGGCTGGCGGGTCGGTGAGGTGACGGTGCTCCAGGCTCCGGCCACCAACAGCAACGGGGCCGCCACCAGCCCGACGGGCCCCTAGGTAGAGGCGGTCCTCGGCAGCCAGGCCGGGCGCCGCGTCTCGTAGGCGGCGATGGCCTCGGCGTGGCGCATGGTCAGGTCGATGTCGTCCATCCCCGCCAGCAGCCGATGGCGGGTGAAGTCGTCGAGCACGAACGGAGCCTCGATGCCGGCGGCCG
Organism: Acidimicrobiales bacterium; assembly: GCA_036270875.1. Classification (NCBI taxonomy): domain Bacteria; kingdom Bacillati; phylum Actinomycetota; class Acidimicrobiia; order Acidimicrobiales; species Acidimicrobiales bacterium. The sequence goes on along the minus strand of DATBBR010000033.1, from coordinate 17,643 downwards.
GGGCCGCCACGGTGCGCCGCTCGACGTCGACGGTGATCTCGAGGGTGGGGTCGGCGGAGACGGCGTCGAGCAGCGCCTGCCCGGCGTCGGGATCGACCTCGGCCGGCACCAGCCCTCCCTTGGTGCAGTTGTTGCGAAAGATGTCCGCGAACCGTGGTGACACCACGGCCCGGAACCCGTAGTCCTGCAACGCCCAGACGGCGTGCTCCCGGGACGAGCCGGTACCGAAGTTGGCCCCGGCCACGAGGATCGTGGCGCCGGCGTGCTCGGGCCGGTTGAGGACGAAGTCGCGATCGTCGCGCCACTCGGAGAACAGCCCGGCCCCGAACCCCGTGCGCTCGACTCGCTTGAGCCAGTCGCTGGGGATGATCTGATCGGTGTCGACGTCGGTCCGGGCCAGGGGAACGGCGGTGCCGGCGACGACGCGTACTGGTTCCATGCGGACGGCTCCTCTCTGTTGGCTCAGCCGAGGTCGTGCGGCGTGGCGAAGCGGCCGGCCACAGCGGTGGCCGCGGCCACGGCCGGCGACACCAGGTGTGTGCGTCCGCCGCGACCCTGACGACCTTCGAAGTTGCGGTTGGACGTCGAGGCACACCGCTCGCCCGGGCTGAGCTTGTCGGGGTTCATGGCCAGGCACATGGAGCACCCTGCCTCGCGCCATTCGAACCCGGCGGCCGAGAAGACCCGATCCAGGCCCTCGGCCTCGGCGTCTGCCTTGACCCGCCTGGAGCCGGGCACGACCATCGCCCGCAGACCCTCGCGCACGCGGCGCCCATCCAAGACGGAGGCGGCGGCTCGCAGGTCCTCGAGGCGGGCGTTGGTGCACGATCCGATGAACACCGTGTCGACGGCGATGTCCCTGAGGGGGGTTCCCGCGGCGAGGCCCATGTAGCCGAGAGCTCGAGCCGCCGACTCCCGCTCGGCGGGGCGGGAGAAGCTCTCCGGGTCGGGCACGGCTCCGTCGATGGCGGCCACCTGGGCCGGGTTGGTCCCCCATGTCACATGGGGCATCAGCGAGGCAGCGTCGATGATCTCGACACGATCGAAGCGGGCGCCGGGGTCGCTGGCCAGGCTGCGCCAGTCCTCGAGGGCGGACTCCCAGACCTGCCCCGTGGGCGCGTGGCGCAGCCCCTCGAGGTAGGCGAACGTCGTGTCGTCGGGGGCGATCATCCCGGCGCGGGCGCCGGCCTCGATGCTCATGTTGCACACCGTCATCCGCCCCTCCATCGACAGCGAGCGGATGGCGGACCCCTGGTACTCGATGATGTGGCCGATGCCGCCGCCAGTGCCGATCCGGCCGATGATGCCGAGGATGACGTCCTTGGCCACGACGCCGGCCGGCAGCGAGCCGTCCACCCGAACGGCCATGGTGCCCGGACGGGGCTGGGGGAGCGTCTGAGTGGCGAGCACGTGCTCGACCTCGCTGGTGCCGATGCCGAAGGCCAACGCACCGAAGGCGCCGTGCGTCGACGTGTGGCTGTCGCCGCAGACGATCGTCATGCCCGGCTGCGTGATGCCCTGCTCGGGGCCGATGACGTGGACGATCCCCTGGTCGGCATGGCCCATCGGGTACAGCGTGATCCCGAACTCCCGGCAGTTGGTGGCCAGCACGTCGAGCTGACGGGCGGAGATGGGGTCGGCCACGGGACGGTTGATGTCGAGGGTCGGCACGTTGTGGTCCGCCGTCGCCAGGGTCAGCTCCGGGCGGTGGACGGGACGCCCCGCCAGCCGCAGCCCGTCGAACGCCTGTGGGGAGGTCACCTCGTGCACCAGGTGCAGGTCGACGTACAGCAGGTCGGGCTCTCCGTCGGCCGCCCGCACCACATGGCGGTCCCAGACCTTCTCGCTCAGCGTCTTGGCCACTGCTGCTCCCCTGTGCGTCCTCGCTGCGGTCCGTGTGAGGGTCGTCCCAGATATTGAGATAACCTTCTCGCTATATGGAAGAGAGTGTAAGCGGCGTCGGCGTCCTCGACAAGGCGGTCGCCATCCTCGCCGCCCTCGAGCCTGGGCCGGCGACGCTCAACCAGCTGGTCGAGCGCACCGGGTTGACGCGGGCCACGGCCCACCGGCTGGCCCAGGGCCTCGGTCGCCACCGGCTGGTGGAGCGCGACGTCGACGGTCGCTTCTGCCTGGGGCCGCGGCTCACGGACCTGGGGGCGGCGGCCCTGGCCGGTCAACCGCTGGCGGTGACCGCCCGGCCCGCGCTCGAGGTGCTCAGGGACCGCACGGGGGAGACCGCACAGCTGTACGTGGCCGCCGGCGAGGCTCGCCTGTGCGTCGCCTCCCTGGAGTCACCCCACAGCCTGCGCACCATCGTGGCCGTGGGGGCGACCCTGCCGATGGACCGCGGCTCGGCCGGGGCGGTGCTACGGGGTGATCCGCAGATCGACAGGCGCGGATGGATCGAGAGCGTCGAGGAGCGGGAGAAGGGCGTGGCGTCGGTCAGCGCCCCGGTGCGCCGAGTCGCGCGGGTCGTGGCCGCGGTGTCGGTGTCGGGCCCGCTGGAGCGCACGACGCGGGCGCCGGGGCGGCGGTACGGGGCGGCGGTCGTCGACGCCGCCCGGCAGGTGGAGGACGCCGCCGGCTGGACGTCGTGACGACGACAACGATGTGGAGGGCGGCCCGCGAGCGAACCCGCGGCGATCGGGGCCGTTGGCTGGCAGCCGCCCCTTCCGTCCGGGGCGCGATGCTCAGCTGAGGCCGAGCTTGCGGCTGCAGGCGGGCCACTGGCCCCACCCGCTGCGGACCTGGAGCCGCTGCGCCGCCTGGTCCTGCATCGCCGGTGGCTCCTGGTCGGGCCGACCGGGATAGCCCATGCTCGACCACGTCGACCACACGAACTGGTACGCGCCGTAGAAACCGTTGCCGGTGTTCTCCTGATAGTTGCCACCCGACTCGCACTGGCGCAGCGCGGCCCAGACACCACCGGCCACCCCCGCCAGCGAGAACGAGGGGACGGCCTTGGCCTTGGGCAACACCACCGACGAGGTGGTCGGGCTGGCCGCCGTGGCGATGGCGGGGGCGGCGGTGGTCGGCGGCGCCACGGGCGGGGGAGGGGGCGGGGGCGACGGAGGGGGATCGACCAGGACGACGTGGGTCGGAGCGAGGCGGCCGGCGTACGCGGCCGGTGATCCCACAGGAATGTTGCTGATGGCGGCCACGGACCCCAGCACGAGGAGGGCCAGCCCGCAGGCGAGCAGCGCCCGCAGCGGTGCCAGCCGGAGGAGGTCGGACGGGCCCCAGGCCGCGGTGCCCGAACGTGGGTCGGCTTCAGGCGGACGGGTCCGCAGTGGCGCCACCGTCACCCGCTCTGGGGCCCAGCCCGCCTGTCGCCGGGCGGTGCCGAGCGGCCCCCGGACCGTCATCGACCAGGCGTCGACGGTGAGCGTCGTCCGAGCCAGGACGCGGATCGATCGGGAATGGGACTCGAGGGCCCACTCCAGCGACTCGGCCAGGACGAGGGTGCGACCCCTGCCGCGATGGGGCGGGCCATCGCCCACCGGTCCTACGAACCTCGGGGGGAAGTCGCTCACGAGCGAGGGGAGGCCAGGCGGGACCAGGCCACCTCGCGACGCGTCGCGTGCGCCTCTCGGCTGCGGTGCACGACACTTGGGATTCGCCGCTCCGTCGCCCCGATCCTCCCCTGGCGGGTACCCGAAACGACCCAAAAGGGGTAGCCCGAAGCCGGGGCTCGACCCGCAGGGGGCAGTTCCCCGATCGCCTCCCCGATCGCCGAACGGGAAGGCCGGCGGCTACGGAGCGACGGTCGGCTGGCTGGCCCGACGGGCCACCAGCGCAGTGGCCTCCACCAGGGCGGGCACGAAGGCCTGGGGCCGAGCGGCGCACACGGCGTGATCGCCCACCACCGGGTGCACGGTCGCTCCCGGGATGGCGCCGGCGAGGGCGATCTGGTGGCGGGGGTCCACGACGCGATCCTCGGTCGTGACGACGACGGCGGTCGGGACGTCAATCGAGCCGATCCAGGCCTGGGCGTCGTAGCTGCCGATGGCGGCCCCCGCCTGGAGCACGGCGGCAGGATCGTTGCGGTCGAGCTCGGCGACCGCCCAGCCGAGGCTGGTGCCGTTGAGCCGACGCCGGTTGAACGAGCCGGACACCTGGCGGGACAAGACGGCTGGGGTCAGGCGGGCGGCCACCGACAGGCCCATCAAGCTGGCAAAGAGGAGGCGCTCGCCCGGGTCCCGCACGAACCGGGCGCTCGTCGCGCACAGCACCAGCCCTTCGACCAGCTCGGGGTGACGGCGCCAGACCAGCTGGGCCACGGGTCCGCCCATCGAGTAGCCGATGACGATGGCCCGATCGGTGCCGGTGAGCTGGGCGAGGGCGGCCACGTCGTCGGCGCAGTCCTCCAGGCGGAACGGTCGCCACGACCGGATTCCCCGGCCGTGGCCCCGCTGGTCGAGAGCCAGCACGCGGAACCGCCCCGCCAGCGGGGCGTAGCTCGAGAACCAGTTGAGGTCGGCCGTCACGGTCCAGCCGTGGAGCAGGATGACCGTCGGCGCCCCGGGCGGCCCCGCGACCTCCCGAATGAACGTGGTTCCCCTGCCCGGCAGCGTCACCCGTCTGCCGGGCGGTAACGGCGGTGGGTCGAGGTCCTCGGTCACCGCCCCGAGGATATGGTGGCGCTCGGGTCTAGCCGCCGACGTCGATGATGCTCACCTTGAGCGTGCCGCCCGGGGCCTCGTACTCCACGGTGTCGCCCGGCCGGTGCCCCATCAGGGCCTGTCCGAGGGGCGAGCCGGGCGAGACCACCGAGGCGTCGTCGCGGCGTTCCTCGATGGAGCCGACGAGGTAGCGCTCGACGCTCTCGTCGCCTTCGTAGCGCAGGCTCACCACGGCTCCGGCGGTGACGACGCCATCGGCACTCGCGCCCTCGACGATCACCGCGGAGCCCAGCAGGACCTGGAGCTGGCGGATGCGGGTCTCCATCTTCCCCTGGCTGTCCTTGGCCGCGTGGTAGTCGGCGTTCTCGGACAGGTCTCCCAGGGCCCGGGCCGCCTCGATGGCCCGGGCGATCTCCACCCGGCCCCGGCTGGTCAGGTCGTCGAGCTCGCCTTGCAGCCGCTCGTAGGTCTTTGGTGTGAGGTGGGTCTCGCTCACCCGCTCGAGGCTATCGGCCCCGGTGGCCCCGCGGTCCACGCCTCCTCGCCTGCACCAGGGTTGACGGGGGGTCGTCGCTGGGCGACACTTGCCTTGCTGTGACCGCCACCCTGGTATCGATCATTCCGTAGGCGCACGCCACCCGGTGTGTGCCTCGTCGACCGTCCACGCAGTGGACGGTTTTTCATTTTCTCGGGAGCGCAGTTGACCCCATACAAGGTCGGCCTCATAGGCGGCGACGGCATCGGGCCGGAGGTCGTCGCCGAGGCCATGAAGGTCGTGTCCGCCGTCGGCGTACGGCTGGACACGGTCGACTACGACCTGGGGGCGGCGCGGTACGTCCGGACGGGTGAGGCCCTGCCCGACAGCGTGCTGGCCGAGCTCCGCCGCCTGGACGCCATCTTCCTCGGTGCCGTCGGGCCCCCGTTGGGCAGCCGCGACGTACCGCCCGGAGCGCTCGAGCGGGGTCTGCTCCTCCGGCTGCGCTTCGAGCTCGATCTGTACATCAACCTGCGCCCCTTCGTCGGCCTGCCTGGCCAGGCGGGCTCGGGAGAAGGGCCCGAGGAAGCCGGCCGGCGACCCATCGATCTGGTCGTGGCCAGGGAGAACACCGAAGGCACCTACGCCGGAGAGGGCGGCTTCCTTCGTCGTGGCGGACCCCTCGAGGTGGCGACGCAGGGCTCGGTCAACACCCGCTTCGGCACGGATCGCTGCGTGCGCTTCGCCTTCGACCTGGCCCAGCGACGGCCCCGCCACCACCTCACCCTGGTGCACAAGACCAACGTCCTCACCTTCGCAGGCGACCTGTGGCAGCGGACCTTCGACGAGGTGGGCGCCGAGTTCCCCGGAGTGGACACCGCCTACAACCACGTGGACGCGGCCTGCATCTATCTGGTGGAGGACCCGGAACGCTACGACGTGGTGGTCACCGACAACCTGTTCGGCGACATCATCACCGATCTCGCTGGCGCCGTGGCCGGCGGGATCGGCCTGGCCGCCTCGGCCAATCTCAACCCGGCCCGCACCGGCCCCTCGCTGTTCGAGCCGGTCCACGGCGCCGCGCACGACATCGCCGGCACCGGGCGGGCCAACCCCCTCGCGGCCATCCGATCGGCGGCGATGATGCTCGACCACCTGGGCGAGGCGGACGCCGCCGCCCGCATCACCAAAGCGGTGCTCGACCACCTGGCCGAGTCCGCCTCAGCAGGAGCGACCATGGGAACCACCGCCGAGATCGGCGATGCCATCGCAGAGAGGGTGTAGCACCATGCCGATCACACCGAGCGAGAAGATCTGGATGGACGGTGAGCTGATCGACTGGGATCAGGCCAAGATCCATGTCCTCACCCACAGCCTCCACTACGGATCGGGTGTCTTCGAGGGCATCCGCGCCTACGGCACGCCGAGGGGTCCGGCCGTGTTCCGTCTTCGTGAGCACATCACCCGGCTGCTGGGGTCGGCGAAGGTCTTGCTCATCGACATTCCCTACAACCACGAGGAGCTGGTCGCCGCGACCAAGCAGACCGTGCAGGTCAACGGGCTCGACTCCTGCTACATCCGACCCATCGCCTACCTCGGCTACGGCGAGATGGGCCTCAACCCGCTGCCGTCCGAGGTCAACGTCGCCATCGCGGTGTGGCCGTGGGGCAGCTACCTGGGTGACGAAGGCGTGGCCTCTGGTGTGCGGGTGAAGATCAGCACCTGGCTGCGACACGACCCGAACGCCATCCCGAGCGCGGTCAAGGCCACCGGCATGTACATCAACTCGTCGATGGCCAAGGTGGAGGCGCTCAAGGCCGGCTACGACGAGGCAGTCATGCTGTCACCGCGGGGTCACGTCAGCGAATGCTCGGGGGAGAACGTGTTCGTGGTCAAGGGGGGCCGCATCCTGACGCCTCCGCCCAGCGACGGCGCCCTGGAGGGGATCACGCAGGCCTCGGTGGTGACCATCGCGCGCGACCTCGGCTACGAGGTCGGGGTGAGTACCCTCCATCGCAGTGACCTCTACACCGCCGAGGAGGCGTTCCTCACGGGCACGGCGGCCGAGGTGGTCCCCATCTCATCGGTGGACGACCGGACCGTGGGCGACGGACGTCCCGGGCCGATGACCCGGAGCATCCAGGAGACCTACTTCGCCACCGTGCGAGGCGAGGTCGACCGGTACAAGGATTGGCTGGACTATGTCGGTTGAGCGCCGGCACGGGCCGCCCCCGGCGGTCGACATCTACGACACGACGCTGCGCGACGGCAGCCAGCAGGAGGGCTTGTCGCTGAGCGTCGACGACAAGCTCCGGGTGGCTCAGCAGCTCGATCACCTGGGCGTGCACTACGTCGAGGGTGGCTACCCCGGGGCTAACCCCAAGGACGAGGAGTTCTTTCGACGGGCGCCTGACGAGCTGGGCTTGACCACGAGCACGCTGGTGGCGTTCGGCTCGACCCGACGCCCAGGCGCTCGCGCCGACACCGATCCGTCCCTGCGCCAGCTGGCGGAGGCGGGGACGGGCGTGGTCTGCATCGTCGCCAAGGCATGGGACTACCACGTGACCGAGGCGCTGCGGACGTCGCTGGACGAGGGCATCGCCATGGCCGCCGACTCCGTCGAGCTCCTCCGCCAAGAGGGCCTGCGGGTGTTCCTGGATGCGGAGCACTTCTTCGATGGGTACCGAGCCGATCCGGGCTTCAGCCTCGGTGTGCTCGAGGCTGCCCAGCAGGCGGGCGCGGAAGTCCTGGTTCTCTGCGACACCAACGGAGGCACCCTGCCCCACGACGTCGAGCGGATCGTGGCCGATGTCGCGGCGCGCACCTCGGCCCGCATCGGCGTCCACTTCCACAACGACGGTGGCTGCGCGGTCGCCAACTCGCTGGTGGCGGTGCGCGCGGGGGCCAGCCAGGTGCAGGGTTGCGTCAACGGCTACGGCGAGCGCGTCGGCAACGCCGACCTCAGCGCCGTCGTCCCCAACCTGGCCCTCAAGATGGGAGTTCGGACGATCCCGCCCGACCGCCTCGAGCGGCTCACGGCTGCGTCGCACCACGTCGCCGAGCTGGTGAACATCACTCCCAACCCACAGCAGCCCTACGTCGGCGCGTCGGCGTTCGCCCACAAGGCGGGGCTGCACGTCAGTGCCATTGCCCGTCGATCAGACGCCTACGAGCACGTGGCGCCCGATTCGGTCGGGAACGGCAGCCGGTTCGTCGTCAGCGAGCTGGCCGGGCGCTCGACGCTCGGCATCAAGGCGGCGGAGCTCGGCCTCAACCTCGACGGCGTCGCCCTGGGTGAGGTCCTCGACACCCTGAAGCGCCTGGAGCACCAGGGCTACCACTTCGAGGCGGCCGACGGCTCACTCGAGCTGCTCATGCGGCAGGCGACGGGCTGGGAGCAGTCGTTCTTCGACGTGGAGTCGTTCCGAGTGATCACCGAGCACCGGCCCGACCAGAAGACCGGGCGCGGCGGGCCGGCGGCCAGCGGGACGGGTGACGGGGTCGAGCTCGGGCCACCGAGCCTCGACAGCGTGACGACCGAGGCCACCGTCAAGGTGCACGTGGCCGGCGAGCGCATCGTCGCCACGGCGGAGGGGAACGGCCCCGTTCACGCCCTCGACGCCGCGTTGCGGAAGGCTATCGGCCCCCGCCTGCCGGTCCTCGCTCACGTGCACCTCACCGACTATCGCGTCCGGGTCCTCGACACGGCGCAGGCCACCGGGGCCGTGACCAGGGTGCTCATCGACAGCACCGACGGCGAGCGGTCCTGGTCGACCATCGGGGTGTCAGAGAACATCATCGAGGCCAGCTGGCAGGCCCTGGTGGATTCGATCGTCTACGGTCTCGTCCACAATGCCGGCCCGGAAGGCCGGCCGGAGGACGGGGGCGGCTCGGGAGGCCGCGCCCACGACGTGGCCGGCCCCGATGCCGGGCCAGAGAGATCGGCGAATGACGCAACCTGAGTACGTGCCCATCAAGCCCGAGGACCGGATCCGCCCGGTCCTCCGACTGCCTGCGCCTCGCCGCTGGAAGCCCGACCGTCCTGCCGAGATCCGGGGCGGGATCCGCCCCTCGGGAGCCTGGATGGGCACGCCGGGTCCCGACCAGGGCTACGCGCTGGTGCTCGCCGGGCGCTTCGAGGGTCGGCTGGTCCTGAGCGAGGCCGAGACGTTCGATGACGCGGTGGCAGGTTGCCTGGGGGTCGCCCTTCGGCGGGCGAGCCTGTTCGACCGGGCTCCGGTGATCCACGACTGGGAGGTGGCCTTCGCCGTTTGGGGTTTCCTCGGAGGTGCGCCTGACGATCTCATCGCCTACCGGCGCCCGCTGTTCCAGGCCGCGTCACACGACTACTGGGCCCAGCGGGCGATCAGCGACCGGGTGCCAGATTCCACCCTCCTGCTGACGCCAGCGCAGATCACCGCCCGGCTGAACGACTGGCGACAGCTCATCGAGGTCGACCCCGCGCCGGGCGGCCCCGGCACCAACCGCCGGCTCGTCGACCGCTGAGGCCCGCCGGAGACCTCCGGTCCGATCTCTCACGGAGCCGGTGTCGGTGGGAGAATCGACGTCGTGCAGCCCATCACTCTCTCGGGTACACAACGGGAGTTTCGCGCCGCGCTGCGCCGGTTCTGCGAGGACAAGATCGCCAAGCGGGCGGCTGATGTCGACCGCCGAGGGGTCTTCCCGTGGGAGAACTTCGAAGACTGCGTCGGGATGGGCCTTCCTGCGCTCGGCCTCCCCGTGGAGCATGGGGGCAGCGGCGCCGACCACGTCACCCAGGCGATCATGGTCGAGGAGCTCGCTCGGGTGTGCGCGTCGACCAGTCTGATGATCATCATCTCGAGGCTGGGGATGATCCCGATCATGCGCTGGGGATCGGACGAGCTCAAGGCTCGGTACCTGCCCGAGGTGGCGTCGGGTCGCTCCCAGGCCAGCTACTGCCTATCAGAGCCGGATGCCGGGTCCGATGTCGCATCCATGCGCACCCGCGCCGTGCGCGACGGCGACACGTACGTGATCACGGGGACCAAGTACTGGGTGACCAACGCCGGCATCTCCGACCTCTACATCGTCTTTGCCAAGACGGACCCCGGAGCCGGCCACCAGGGCATCTCCTGCTTCGTCGTGGAGCGCGACTTCGGTGTCGAGGTCCCCAAGCTCGAAGAGAAGATGGGAATGCGGGGGAGCCCGACCGGAGAGGTCGCGCTCGAGGCCGTCCGCGTGCCCGCGGCCAACCGGGTCGGCGACGAGGGCCAGGGTTTCTACATCGCCATGGCCACCCTCGACCGTAGCCGGCCGACCATCGGCGCCCAGGCCGTCGGCATCGCCCAGGGTGCCATCGACGAGGCGGTGGGCTACCTCCTCGAGCGGCGTCAGTTCGGGCGGCCCATCGCCGACCTCCAGGCCCTGCGCTTCATGGTCGCTGACATGGCAATGCGAGTGGAAGCCGCACGCGGTCTGGTCTACAAGGCCTGCGCGCTGGTGGACGAGGATGACCCGGACGGCCAGCTCTCCATGAACGGAGCAATGGCAAAATGCTTCGCTTCTGACGTCGCCATGTCCGTGACCACTGACGCCGTGCAGTTGTTGGGTGGCTACGGCTACACGCGGGAGTTTCCGGTAGAGCGGTTCATGCGCGATGCCAAGCTCACCCAGATCTACGAGGGCACCAACCAGATCCAGCGGGCCGTCATCGCCAACAGGCTGTTGGGCTAGAGGTGGCGGTCGACAGCACGCCCGACGCACCGCGTGTTCGCTTCGCGCCATCACCGACCGGCTACTTTCACGTCGGGGGCGCCCGCACCGCCCTGTTCAATTGGCTCTTCGCTCGTCAGCAGGGGGGTGTCTTCATCCTGCGCATCGAGGACACCGACACCGAGCGCAACCGGGAGGAGTGGATCGACGGGATCCGCACCGCCTTGGAGTGGCTGGGGTTGGACTGGGACGAGGGCCCGTACCTCCAGTCAGAGCGGAGCGGCCTGTACGCCGGCGCCGTGGACAAACTGATCGCTGGAGGCCACGTCTACTACTGCGACTGCACGCGGGAGGTGGTCGAGGCCCGGACGCGGGATCGGGCCACGCCTGGGTACGACGGCTTCTGCCGTGACCGGGGGCTCGGCCCCGGTCCAGGGCGGGCGCTGCGCTTCCGGACGCCCGACGAAGGGTCGACCACGGTCTCGGACCTCGTGCGCGGCGAGGTCGTGTTCCAGCACGCGACGATCGAGGACTTCGTGGTGGTGAAGTCGACGGGCGCACCGCTGTTCGTGCTGGCGAACGCCGTGGACGACATGGACATGCGGGTGACCCACGTGATTCGCGGCGAGGAGCACCTCCCCAACACGCCGAAGGCCATTCTGGTGTGGCAGGCGCTCGGAGGACCCCGCCTGCCGGTCTTCGCCCACCTTCCCGTCCTCGTGAACGAGAAGCGTCAGAAGCTGTCCAAGCGCCGCGACCCCGTCGCCCTCGAGGACTACCGGCAGCAGGGGTACCTGCCCGAAGCCATGTGCAACTACCTGGCTCTGTTGGGCTGGGGGCCGGCCGACGGCCGGGAGATCATGGACCTGGACGTCATGGTCCGCGAGTTCCGGCTGACCGAGGTGACGCGGTCGCCCGCCTTCTTCGACGTGCGCAAGCTCACCCACATCAACGGCGAGTACATCAGGGCCATGCCGCGGGAGCGGTTCATCGAGGCCTGCCGGCCGTGGCTCGAGTCTGGCCCCTGGCCACCGTCCGCCTTCGACCGGGAGGTGTTCTCGCAGATGGCTCCGCTCGTCCAGGAGCGGGTGGCGACGCTGGCCGAGGTACCGGCCATGGTGGACTTCCTCTTTCTCGATCAGCCTCCGATCGAGCAGGCCTCCTGGGACAAGGCCATCGCCCGCGACGGCGAGGCGGGTCACATCCTGGATGCCGCCATGGCTGCCTACGCCGAGTGCCCTTGGACCGCCGAGGATATCCGGGCCGCCACTGTCGCCGTCGCCGAGCAAATCGGCCGGAAGCTGGCCAAGGCCCAGGCCCCGATCCGGGTGGCGGTGACGGGCAGGACGGTGGGTCCCCCTCTGTTCGAGTCGCTGCACCTGCTCGGACGGGACCGCACCCTCGAGCGGCTGCGGGCGGCGCGTGACCGGTTGCCGTCGTAGGAGGGCACCGGGATCGCCGCAGCCGGGCGATCGACTAGCCTGAACCGCGCCCATTCGGGGGTGGTGTAATCGGCAACACTGCAGGTTCTGGCCCTGCCATTGGGGGTTCGAGTCCTCCCCCCCGAGCAACCATCGCCTCGAGGCCCCATCGTCTAGAGGCCGAGGACATCACCCTCTCAAGGTGAAGACACGGGTTCGAATCCCGTTGGGGCTGCTACGAAAGTCCAGCTAGATAGGGGTCTAGCTGGAGGTGATGTGGTGATGGCCGGCCGGGTACAGCGCCCGAGCGAACCGTTGATAGCGCCGGCGGTTGAGCCAGTAGACGATCCGCAACGGCGGGGCTGACCCGAACAACGCCTTTTGCTGGTCAGCAGTGGCGTCGGCGACGAGCCACGGGATCAGGAAACGTGCCCGAGGCCGAGGCGTGGCTCTGCGTGCCGCGAGCTCGAGCTTCCGATACTCAGCGACGGGCACCTCCGACTCGAATAGTGGGAGGGCAACCGCTTCCTCGAGTCTGAGGTGGGTGTCGAGATGATCGACCATGGCGGTGAACGCACGGGCTGCCTCGACACGATCAGTCGCGAAGTCCCCGGTTGGATCGGCCAGCTTGGCGAGCTGGTCGCCGGCGACTTGGAGAGCGGCGTCGAGCTGCTCGTGCTGGGCGGTCAACTCGTCGAGGCGGAGGGCGTCGGCGCCGACTCTGGCCTCCAGGGCGGGAAAGAACACCTCGTCCTCGTGGCGGTGGTGCAGAAGGAGCTGCTCGCGATACTCGTCGAAGAAGGCTCGGATACCGGCCAGCCGGCTCGGTGGATGATGGGGGTTCATGGTGCCTACTGCGTCTCGCATCCGGTTCCCATCGACCCTGAGAGACTGATGGATCAGATCGACGAAGATGAGATTGGGTGTAGAACCGTCGCCGCTCATGAGATCTGGCGCCCGCGGAGTAGGGCGACGCTGGCGGCCACCACGAATGCGATCCAGACGACGAACCCGACGAGGCCGAGGGTGAGCCATGGACCGCCGTTGGCCAGGGCCACCGTGAACACAGCGGCGATCAGTAGGCAGGCGGCCCCCAGCATCGTCAGCACTGTGATCCAGGCGGGCAGGAGGGAGCTCGATGCTGCCGCCTTGCTGAGCCCGATGAGAGTGACCGCGATGGCGGCCAGGTCCAACCCGAAGGCGGCCGCGTGCATGGTCCATAGGGCTTGGATGACGGAAGAGGATGGAGCTAGCTGCGCCGACTTCGCCGTGAGGACGATCTCGGTGATGTTCACCATGGCGAACAGGCCCGCGAGCGCCGTCGCCCCAAGCGCCCCCACGCTCGCCCACGACCTGCTCTCCTCGTTGCTTGCCCTCGTCCACATGCCGGCGACGAAGACGAAGATGGCGAGCATCCCGACCGGGAAGAGGCCGAGAGGGACGATGGCGGCGGTGTGATGATGCGAGAAATAGTCCGTGACCTGCGAAGGCGTGGCGTTGAAGCTCGGAGCGTTGGCCCGGAGGATGTTCTGCACCACCAGGGTCACTACGAACGCGAGGCCGCCCACTCCCGCCAGGCGGTCGATGCTGGTGACCACTCTTGGTCGTGTTCTGCCCTGCTGGGCTACGGCGGTGGTGACGCTCATGCTTCCTCCCCTGGTAGAATGAGGTCCTTGTGACTAGAATCTACGTCTAGTGAGAGTAGTATCGATACAATGACCGACGGTGTCAAGGGGTCGAGCAAGAGGCGGCCCAACCGGCGTGAGGTGGCGGCAGCCGAGACGCGTCGTGAGATCCTGCAGGCTGCGCGCCGACTGTTCGCCGAGCACGGCTTCGCCAACACATCGATACAGCAGATCGCCGAGCATGCGGGCGTGGCGGTACAGACCATCTACTCGAGCGTCGGTTCCAAGTCCGCCCTCGTGCCTGCCCTCAACGACTTGATCGAAGAGGAGTCCGACGTAGCGGGGCTGGCGGCCGAGCTCTCCGAAGAGACCGACCCAGCCCAATTGATTGCCAAGGGCGTACATCTCACTCGCCAGCTGAACGAACGCTGCGGGGATCTCATCCGGGCGTTGCTGTCGGCTGAGCCCTCCGACCCGGATGCAGCCGGCGTTGTCGCCGAGGGTATGCGCCGACATCAGCAGGGCCTCACCGGACTCGCCGGTCGGCTCGGTTCGCTCGGCGCCCTACGTGCCGACGTCACGCCGGAGCGGGCAGCTGGCGTGCTCTCGATGATGACGTCGTCGGCAAGCTGGCGGCAGCTCACCGCTGCCGGCTGGACCTTCGACGAGGGCGAGGCATGGCTCACGCAATCCCTCGCTCAACTCCTCTTGCCCCGACGCCCTTAACACGTCGTACGCACAAACGTCCGCTAGCTCTGCGGGGAGCACACTCAGTTAGCAACTGGAGGCGGCTTGCCCCGAGCTGAACGAGTATGTAATCGCGCCGTGCTGGAAGTTGCTCTCGCGGCCGCCCGAGATACCGAACTCGTCGCTCACCGGGTAGCCGAGGCAGCTACGTTCCCATCCCAGGGAGGCCCATTTGCCCCGGATGGCCCCATGTACCGACCACGCCCCCGTGTTCGGGGTCCAGTAGATCGAGCCGCTGTTGGAGAAGTGGTTGAAGCGGCCTATGCCATCGGGGGTACCTGTCTCGTCGGTCACCGGGTAACCGACGACGCTTGTTGGCCCGCCCAGAGCCAGGTACTTAGCTCGGATGAGTCCGTGGATCGACCACGCCCCCGTGTTCGGGGTCCAGTAGATCGAGCCGCTGTTGGAGAAGTGGTTGAAGCGGCCTATGCCGTCGGGGGTACCGGTCTCGTCGGTCACCGGGTACCCAAGGAAGCTGCGTTCCCATCCGAGTGACGCCCACTTGGTTCTTATGGCTCCGCGGATGGACCAGGCTCCGGCGTTCGGCGTCCAGTAGATGGACGCGTTGTTCGCGAAGTGGTTGAAGCGCCCGATCCCATCTGGCGTGCTGGTCTCGTTGGTGGTGGGATAGCCCAGGAAGCCCGTGGGTCCACCGAGCGCCTGGTACTTGGCCAGGATGGCCCCGCAGACCTGGTGGCTTCCAGTGCTGGCCGAGGTATAGGTCACGCACGAGGTTGGAGTGGCCGATGCCTCGTTGGAGGATGGACCCTCCTGGCCAGAGCTGTTGGTCGCAGTCACCACGTAGTAGTAGGCGATTCCACTCGTCAGGCCATTGTCGGTATAGCTTCCCCCGCCCACGCCCTTGGCGATAGGGGCGGCGTTGTTGGATCGCTCGGTGCCAGGCGAGGTGCTTCGGTAGATGTTGTAGGTGACGCCTGAGGCACCACTGGAGGGTGGTGACCAGAGCAGATTTGCGTTGTCGGTCCCGCCCGTGGCCGACAGCCTCTGGGGAGCGGTGGGGGCAGTGGCCACTGGCGGCCCGAAGGCGACTGTGCCATTGGGGGTTCCGAGTCCAGTGGGTCCGTCGTAGCCGGCGCCAGCGGTACACAGGTAGGAGCCGCAGGTTCCGTTGCTTCCTGAGATCACGTCGTTCAGACCGACCGCCGGGGCTTCGTAGGGGTAGGAAGCCAATTGATTTGACGAGGGCGGGCTGGCCTCTAGGGCAAAGAACGAAGCGATGATAGGGGCAGCGACGCTGGTTCCCCCGAGGATCGACCACCCTGAGCTGGCATAGGTGTCGTACATCCAGACCCCAGTGTTGGGATCCGCCACGGCCGACACGTCGCCCACGGTGCGGTCCGAGCACCCTTTGTCGCGCTGCCAGGACGGCTTAGGTATATAGGCGCTGCATCCGCTGCCAGCAGCGCCCCAGGCCGTCTCGGTACCGTTGCGGGTGCCCACATCTGTGTTCTGAGTCAGGCTGGTGCCACCGACCGCGGTTACAGATTGTGAGGCGGCGGGAAACTGTGCTCCATAGCCGCCGTCTCCCGAGGCGACGGTGACAGCCGTGCCGGGATGGTTGTAGTACGTCGTGCTGTCGGCTGCCTCTCCGTTGTACTCGTTGCTGCCGTAGCTATTGGAGATGGCGTTCGCCCCCATGGAGCGCGCCGTATTCACCCCGGTACCCAAGTCGGCGATGTAGGCCGTGCGGGCCTCTACCAACAGAATGTGGCAGTTGGGACACAGGGCACTGACCATGTCCAGGTCGAGTGAGCTCTCCTGTGACCACCCGGAGTCGGCGGCCGGGTAGGCCGTCCCACCGTTCTCGTCCACCTTCTGAAAGCAGCCATTGGCGGTAGTGCAGGGCGCGAGCCCGAAGGTCGACCGGTAAGCCGCCAGGTCGGCTTCTGCGTTGGGATCATCAAAGGCGTCGACGATGGCCACCTTCTGACCCGAGCCACCGGTCGCCGATGGAGCGTTGTAAGCCGACTGCAGATACGAAGGGTCATAGGCGCCGTTGTTGCCCAGGGTGGCAGCAGGCCTGGATGCTCCCCGCGGGCTCGGCTTCTGAGCCTTGGCCTCGGCATCAGTACGGACCCGCGCCAAGCAACGGGCCACTCGGGCCGGTACGTCCTGAGAGCAGGCGTCGACATCGATCTCACCGTTGGGTCCATGATGCTCAAGCTTCCCGGCGGCCGGGTTAGTAGCTCCAGGAAGGACGGCGTTGGATGCTGTCTCACCGAAGGCAGGCATGGAGGAAAGTAGTGCGAGACCTACCGCTCCGATGGCAGCGCCGACCACGAAGGGAATGCGGAAGCCGCAGCCAGCTTGACGTCCCGCTCCATGTCGCATCTTCGCCAACCCCCAGTGGGCAGCACATCAAATGACGCCAAGGGCCGACCAGCACTGACTTGAAAGAGAGATGGTTGGTCGGTGTGGACGCCGCTCCGTGCTGAGTCGACGGTGATCGTATCGGCACCCCTAAGGCGGCCGCTATGGCCAATTGGGACCAATTTGGCGCCATACCTCGGGGGCTGTGGCGACCCTGATGACTAATCACTTCCGACTGAGGTCGCTAAGCGCATTCAGTCGGCTCGATCCGACGGATGGAGCCCGTCGGCGGGCCGAGCGCGCACTACCCAGATCATGGCGGGGGTGGACAGGACGTATCATCTGACGCATTGCGTCACAAAAGGGGGGAACGTGAGCATCTGGGGCCAGGCGGCGGCCACGACCAGGAAGGGCACGGAGATGTCAGGGCCAGATGCGAGCCGGCGCCGATCGCCGGTCGTCTTGGTGCTGGTGGCGGTCCTTGTGGTCGCCGGCATGCTGGCCACCTTGGGGGCCGGCGCGCCACCGTCGCAGGCCGCTGCCAAGCCGGCCACCGCCCAGCCGGCCACCGCCCAGCCGGCCCCTGGGACCTCTAGTCTCCACGGTGTGGCCTGTCCCACGGTCACGACCTGCGAGGCGGTGGGGTACAACGCTTCCTTCCAGGCGGTAGTGGTGACAGTCACCAACGGGGTTCCCGGCACGGCCCAGGTCGTCTCTGGAGTCCCGGC
>DATBBR010000032.1 GCA_036270875.1 Acidimicrobiales bacterium | reverse complement strand
CCGAGCGCCGACTTAGCAGAGCCGGGGCGGTAGCCTTGGCTGTCATGGGTAACACGGATTCACTACAGGCCGGGCTGGCGCTCACCCCGACGGGCCAGCTCGGGTCCGGCGATCGAGCCGGCGACATCTATCAGCGGCTGCTGAAGGAGCGCATCGTCTTCCTCGGCAGCCAGGTCGACCAGGGGTCGGCCAACCTCATCTGCGCCCAGCTGCTGCTCCTCGAGGCCGAGGACCGCGACCGGGACATCGCGCTCTACATCAACTCGCCGGGCGGCTCGGTGACCGACGGGCTGGCGATCTACGACACCATGCAGTACGTACGATGCGACGTCGCCACGATCTGCGTCGGACTGGCGGCTTCCATGGGGCAGTTCCTCCTCTGCTCCGGCGCCCCCGGTAAGCGCTACGCCCTGCCGCACTCCCGCATCCTGATGCACCAGCCGTCGGGCCAGATGCAGGGCCAGGCCGCGGACATCGCCATCCAGGCCGAGCAGATCGTCTACCTCAAGCGCATGATGGCCGAGCGCATCGCATTCCACACCGGCCAGCCCGTCGAGCGGATCGAGACCGACTCGGACCGGGACCGCTGGTTCACCGCCGAGGAGGCCCGGGACTACGGGTTCATCGACCAGGTGATCGAACGCTCGGTGGCCGCCGCGATCGCCACCTAAGGGACGGCCGGAGAGTCGTCGGCGAGGTCGCCGGTCCGGCTCTGGCACCGGGCGCCGGCCGGACCGCTCCGCCGAGAGCCCATGGACCTGCACGTCACGCCATGAGCGGGGCGGTAGCCTGATTCTTATCACGTCTGCCTTTTGCCCGAACCTGGCGCCACGGATCGCTTGTTAGGACGGTATGTCGATCGAAGCCCAGCGCGCCCCTGCCTCCGGCGAGCCCACCCCAACGAGCGATCCGGAGGGGGTCGATCGCCGTCGCCGCAACACGCCCACCCGCGTCGTCTCCTCCAACGTCACGGTGTGGCGCCGGCTCCCCGACCTGTGGCGTCATCGGGAGCTGCTGATAGGGCTGATCGGCAAGGAGCTCAAGGTCAAGTACAAGGACAGCGTGCTGGGGTTCGCGTGGTCGATGCTCAACCCGGCGCTGTACCTGGCCGTGTTCTTCTTCGTGTTCCAGATCGCCCTCCGCAACACGATCCCGTACTTTGCCATCTTCCTCCTCTGTGGGCTGGTGGTATGGAACTTCTTCTCCGCCGCTGTCATGGGCGCGACCACGGCCGTAGTGGGCGGCGCCGGGCTCATCAAGAAGGTCGCCTTCCCTCGCGAGATGCTCGCCCTGGCCTCCGTCGGGGCGGCCCTGGTCTTCTTCTTCCTCCAGGGCATCGTGCTGCTGATCGCGCTGGCCGCGTTCCAGTTCAAACCGGCGCTGCACTACCTGCCCCTGCTCCTGCCCGCCATGCTGGCCCTCGTCGTGCTGGCCGCCGCCCTAGCGGTGTTCCTCTCGGCCATCAACGTCTATCTCCGCGACACCCAGCACCTGCTCGAGCTCGTGCTGGTGGCGTGGTTCTGGGGCACCCCGATCGTGTACGCGTACCAGACGATCGCCTCCCGCCTGTCCCAGCACGGCATCACCTGGATCTATCTGCTCAACCCGGTGACCCCGATCGTCATGACGTTCCAGCGGGCCCTGTACGCCAAGCCCATGCCCGTCGGCACCGACGGCAAGGTCGTCCAGATCCTGCCCCTGTGGGGGCCGGGCGAGTACCTGTGGCTGTTGCTCATCGTCCTGGGCGTCTCGGCGGCGGCGTTCATCGGTGCCCTGACCGTCTTCGGGCGGCTCGAGGGCAACTTCGCCGAGGAGCTCTGAGCAGGTGGCCGCAGCGATCAAGGTCGAGAAGATCTCGAAGCAGTTCCGGCTCTATCACGAGAAGTACACCTCGCTGAAGGAGCGGGTGATCCACCTCAACCGCATCCCGTACGAGGAGTTCTGGGCTCTCCACGACATCGAGATCGAGATACCCGAGGGACAGACTGTCGGCCTCCTCGGGGCCAACGGGTCGGGCAAGTCCACCCTCTTGAAGTGCATCGCCGGCATCATCCAGCCCACCAGCGGCCAGATCATCGTGCGCGGTCAGCTGGCGGCCATGCTCGAGCTCGGGACCGGCTTCCAACCGGAGCTTTCGGGGCGGGACAACATCTTCCTCAACGCCTCGCTCCTGGGGATGCCCAAGAGGGAGATCGAGCGTCGGTTCGACGACATCGTGGCCTTCGCCGAGCTGGAGCAGTTCATCGACAACCAGGTGAAGTACTACTCGTCGGGCATGTACACACGGCTGGGGTTCGCAGTGGCGGTCAACGTCGAGCCCGACGTGCTCCTCATCGACGAGGTGCTGGCCGTCGGTGACGAGAACTTCCAGCGCAAGTGCCTCGAGCGCATCAACCGCTTCCAGACCGAGGGCCGCACGATCGTTGTCGTCTCGCATGCCCCGGACCTCATCCGACAGGTGTGCAACAGCGGCTACGTGCTCGACCATGGGCAGGTCGCGGGATCAGGCAGCCCCGGTGAGGCCATCCGCATCTTCCGTGAGCGCCTGCTCGCCGCCGGGGAGCAGCTGGAGCCGGAGGAGGTGGCCGCCGACGGATCGCAGTCGGCGCAGGCGGGCATGAGAAACCTGCAGGTTCGCATCACCACCGTCGCCGTCGAGTATGGCGGCGACGACGACCGGCCCTATCTGCTGCCTGGCGAGCCGCTCCGGGTGCGGGTCTCCTTCGATGCCGTGGTCCCCGTCGAGGATCCGGTCATCGGTATCGCCGTCTACAACATCAAGGGCGAGCTCGTCTTCGGCTCCAACACCGAGATCGAGGGTCAACCGGTCGGCCGCCTCGAGGGGCCGGGCGAGATTGTCTTCACATTCGAGTCGGTGCCACTCCTGGACGGCAGCTACGACGTCAGCATCGGGATCCACACCGCCGACGAGAGCACCGTGTACGACTTGTGGGAGCAGAAGAGCCGCTTCCAGGTCATGAACCCGACCAAGAAGCAGGGCGCGGTGTCCCTCCCGTTGCGGATCGACGGGCGCTGGTCGTCCCTGGAGGAGCAGGCAACGCGGTGAGCGGCGGCGACGGCGGCGGCGAGCCCCTCGAGCGGGCTGTTCTCGCTGACATCAACGACGAGGTCCGCCGGCGCAGGACGACCGGCCAGCTGCTGCCGAGCTTCGAGCGGGGGCTCGACGACGCCTTCGCCGCCCAGGCGCCCGATCGCGACAACGGGGCATTCCGCGCTGTCCTCGAGGTGGCCGAACGATCCTCGCACGTGGACGTCGACGTGCCGGTTCGGTCCAACATCCCCGGCGGTCAGCTGGCCAAGGGCGCCCTCCGCAAGATGATGTGGTGGTACCTCGACTACCTCGCCGACCAGCTCACCCGGTTCGGCTCCGCGACCACCCGTCTCCTTGACCTCCTGGACGACCGGGTCAGCGAGCTCGAAGATGCCGGCTCGGGGGCCGACGCCGCCCGCTGCCTGGCCCCGCCCTTCGATCCTGCACCGTGGCTCGACACCGTCGGTGCCGCGACCGCCAGCGCGCCGGGGCCCATCCTCCACGCCGACTGTGCCGACGGTGGGCTGGTGAGGGTCCTGGCGGCCAGGGACGTGTGGGCCTACGGCGTCGATACCAGGGACGACCTGCTCGACCGCGCCGCCGCCGCGGGACTCGACGTTCGCCTCGAGCATCCCCTGCACCACCTCGAGGGCCTGGCCGACGGCGCCCTGGGCGGCGCCGTGTTGAGTGGGTTCGTCGACCTCCTGGCCCTGCCCGCCCACGCCCGCCTGGTCGAGCAGGCCAGGGCAAAGCTGCGTCCCGGGGGGGTCCTGGTGGTGCTGGGCACGAGCCCCGAGGCCTGGGCCCGCGCCGTTCCCGTGGCCGTGGCCGACCTGAGCCCTGGTCGGCCCCTCCACGCAGAGACCTGGCGGCATCTGCTCGTCGAGGGTGGTTTCGAGAAGGCCGAGGTCCACCTCGGCCAGGGGCCGGACGGTCCCGCCACCTTCGCCGTCGTGGGCGTGCGCGCCAGTTGAGGCCCGAGGCGATCCATCAGTTCATCCCGACGCTCGCGCCCCGCGACGCCATCGGAGCCCACACCCTCCAGGTCCGCGCCCTGCTCCGTGACATGGGGTTCGGCTCCGAGATCTTCGCCGGCGAGGCCCGATCGGAGATGGCCCGTGAGGCGCACCCGTACCGCCAGTTCGGCCATGGGCGTCATGGGCTCCGGCATCAGGGCCGATCGTGGATGCTCTACCAGAGCTCGATCGGCAGTCCGGTGGGCGACTTCGTGGCCGGGCGCCCCGAGCCCAAGCTGGTCAACTTCCACAACGTCACCCCGTCGGCCTACCTCGAGGCGTGGGACCCCGAGGTGGCCCAGGCCACGGCCCTCGGCCATCAGCAGCTGGTCCAGCTGGCCCCCGACGTCGTGCTGGCCATCGCCGTGTCGCGGTTCAATGCCCGGGAGCTGAACGAGGCGGGCTTTCGATCGACGGCGGTGGCCCCGCTTCTGATCGACCTCGGCTCCTGGCGCGGCGACGCCGACCCGGCGACGCTCGACCGGCTGACGGCGGCCCGCCGGGCCGGTGGCGCCGACCTGCTGTTTGTCGGACGCATCGCGCCCCACAAGGCCCAGCACGACCTGATCAAGGCCTTGGCCGCCTACCGCCAGGCCTACGATCCGAAAGCCCGGCTGCACCTGGTCGGCGGCGTCTCGTCGCCCGCCTACCAGCGGGCGCTCGACCGGTTCGTCGCCGACCTCGGGCTGACCGAGGCGGTGGACATGGCCGGGTCGGTGTCCGACGGCGAGCTCGCTGCCTACTATCGCTCCGCCGACGTGTTCGTGTGCTGCTCCGACCACGAAGGATTCTGCGTGCCGCTGCTGGAGGCCATGTACCACCAACTCCCGATCGTGGCATTCGGCGCCGCCGCGGTCCCCGAGACGGTGGGCGCGGCTGGCGTGGTCCTGCCAGCGAAGGGCCCCGCCCTCGTCGCCGCGGCCCTGCACCGGGTCCTCGACGAGGCGGCCCTGCACGCCTCGCTGCTCGAGGCTGGACGGGCCAGGCTGGACGAGCTCAGCCTGGAGCGCAGCCGGGCCCGCCTCGCCGCCGTCGTCGAGGAGGCCGTGCGGAATTGAACCGCCGGCGTCTGGGGCCCGGTTCCGTTGTGACGACCGGCCTCGGATACGATGTCGCCGCCGTGGACGAGCAGCAGCGCCCGCCCCTGCCCACCGATCTCGACGAGCTGCTCGAGACCCTGCGGAGCCGGGTCCGAGACCGCCGGGAGGCGGGAGACTATCCCTCCGGGCTGGAGGTCAACCTGGAGGCGCATTTCCAGCGGATCGTCGGGACCAGGGCCAGCTCCGACCGCTCGCAGTTCCGGGCCAAGCTGGACCGGCTCGCCGCTTTCTCGTCGTTCAGCCCCGACCGTATCCAAACATGGTCCAAGCTCCCTGGTGGCAGCGCCATCCACCGGGGGGTGGGCAAGGTCACCGGCCGCCAGACCCAGGGCGTCCTCGACCAGGTGCAGCAGTTCGCCGACGCCCTTCGGGACGTCCTCGACGAGCTCGCCGACACGGCCACTGACGACCACGACCACTCCCACCCCGACCTGGTCGGCATGGTCGACGTCCTGGTCGAGCGGTGGGCCAGCTACGAGCGGGCACCGGTCGAGTCCGCCGCCGGCATGGCCGACCTCCACCGCCGGATCGAGGCCCTCGAGGCCCGCGAGGCCCGCCGCCAGTTCCGGCCCTGGTTCAAGGAGTCCCGCTTCGCCGAGGAGTTCCGGGGGAGCTGGGACGAGCTGGCCGAACGGTATCGGGACCTGGCCGAGCGACTGGGGCAGTCGGCGCCGGTCTTCGACCTCGGGTGCGGGAGGGGCGAGTTTCTCACCCTGCTCAAGGAGCTCGGCATCGAGGCCTCGGGCATCGAGATCGATCCTGAGCTGGCCGAAGAGGGTCGGGGCCGAGGGCTCGCCGTCGAACAGGGCGACGGGCTGGCCCACCTGGCCACGCTCGTCGACGGCGCCCTCGGATCCATCGTCCTCATCCAGGTGATCGAGCACCTCACGGCCCAGGAGGCCGCAGACCTGGCACTGCTGGCCCGCGACAAGCTTCGCCCAGGGGGCAAGCTGCTGATCGAGACGGTGAACCCGCAGTCGTTGTACGTCTTCGCCCACCCCTTCTACGTCGATCCGACCCACGAGCGCCCCGTCCACCCGGCCTATCTGGAGTTCCTCTTCCGCGAGGCCGGGTTCGAGAGCATCGAGCTCCTCTGGCGCGCGCCGCCGCCCCATGACGACGTGCTGGAGACTCCAGCAGACGATGACGGCGTACGCGCTGCCAACGTCCGCCGGCTCAACCACCTGTTGTTCGCACCCCAGGACTACGCCCTCATCGCCACGCGGTGATGGAGGTCCACCAGGTCCTCGTGGCGGCATCGGCGGCTGACGCCATCACCAACGCCGCGCTCGACCTCCAGGACGAGCTGCGCTGCCTGGGCCCGTCAGAGATCTTCGCCCGGCACGTCGATCCGCTCCTCGCCGGGCGGGTCCATCCCATCGATCGCTACTCGCGTCACACAAGCAGCAAGGGCGCCGATCTCATCGTGTACCACGCGTCGATCGGGGAGCCGTCGGTCTTCAGCTTCCTCCATCAACGCCCCGAGCCCCTCGCGCTCATCTACCACAACATCTCGCCCTCCAAGCACTGGGCGCCCTACGATTCGACGTTCGCCGCGCTGCTCGACACCGGGCGGGACGAGCTGGCGGCGCTCGCCTCCCGAGCGGAGCTGGCGGTGGCGGTCTCTGAGTTCAACGCTGGCGAGCTGCGATCACTGGGTTTCCGCAACGTGGTCATCAGCCCGCTCGTCGTGGACACCGTAGCCCTCCGATCGGTTCGTCCCGACAAGACCATGGCCGACTACCTGTCGTGCCTCGACGGGCCGGTGTTCCTTTTCGTCGGGCAGATCCTGCCCCACAAGCGTCCTGATTGGCTCCTGTCCGCCTACCACGTGCTGGTGACCTACCTCGAGCCTGGGGCCCACCTCGTGCTGATCGGGATGGACCGGCTGCGGTCGTACCGTCAGGCGCTCGACGCCTACATCGCCGAGCTCAACCTGAACGGGGCCCACATGATCGGCCGGGTGAGCGACGAGTCCCTCGCCGCGTGTTATCGGGCCGCCGACGTCTTCGTGACCGCGAGCGAGCACGAAGGCTTCTGTGCGCCACTCATCGAAGCCATGTCCTTCGACGTACCCGTGCTGGCGCGCGCCTACGGCGCCATTCCCGAGACGACGGCCGGTGCCGGGCTGCTTCTGGAGCCCGAGGACAGCCCGCTGGTCGCCGCCGAGGCCATGGCCGTGCTGGCCCGTGAGGAGAGCGTGCGGGCCGAGCTGGTGCGCAGGGGCCGGCGTCGCATCCGCGAGCTGGATCCGACCGTCGGCCGCACGATCCTCCTCGGTCACCTCCGGTCGGTCGGCGCGTGATGCGCCCGCTGTTCGTGGTGCAGCGCTACGGCGCCGAGGTAGCGGGCGGCGCCGAGCAGTGTTGTCGCGAGTTCGCCACCCGTCTCGCTCGTCGCGGCCACGAGGTCCAGGTGCTCACTAGCTGCGCCGCCAGCTACGTGGACTGGGCCAACTCCTACCCCTCCGGCACCGATGAGCTCGACGGTGTGGTCCTCCACCGTCTACCGGTCCGCCGGCCGCGTGAGACGAGACTCTTCGCGCCCCTCCACCAGCGGGTGGTGACCGGTCGCAAGCCCGTGCCGTTCTATCTGCAGCGGGAGTGGATGCGGCTGCAGGGACCCGAGGTGACGGGGTTGGCGCCCTGGCTGGAGGAGCACGCCCGCGACTACGACGTGGTGGTCTTCTTCACCTATCTGTACGAGACAACCTTCGTGGGTCTCCCCGTCGCCGCCCACCTCCGTCCCAC
Organism: Acidimicrobiales bacterium; assembly: GCA_036270875.1. Lineage (NCBI taxonomy): Bacteria > Bacillati > Actinomycetota > Acidimicrobiia > Acidimicrobiales > Acidimicrobiales bacterium. The sequence goes on along the minus strand of DATBBR010000032.1, from coordinate 38,948 downwards.
GTTGCTCCATCCCACCGCCCACGACGAGCCGCCGCTGTCCCTGAACCTGTTCGACATCATCTTTCGGGTCCCCGACGCGCTGGGCTTTCTCACCGAAGAGGAGCAGGACCTGGTCGAGCGTCGCTTCCACTGGAGCGGTCCGAGCTGCGTCACCGGCGTGGGTGTTGAGGTCGACCGGCCTGGGGACGACAAGGCCTTTCGGGCCGCCTTTGGGGTGGGAGAGCGCCCATACCTGCTCTTCGTGGGGCGGGTCGACCCCCACAAGGGCTCCCAGGAGCTGTACGAGTACTTCCTCGCCTACAAGCGCCGCAACCGCAGCGACCTCGCCCTGGTGGTCCTGGGCGAGCAGGTCAGCGAGTTGCCCGCGCACCCCGACGTAGTACGCACCGGCTTCGTGGACGAGGCCACCCGTCGCGGGGCGCTTACCGGCGCCCTGGCTGCCGTCGTGCCGTCCTATTTCGAGAGCTTCTCGATGGTGCTCACCGAGGCATGGGCCGAACGCAAGGCCGCGTTGGTGCAAGGCCGCTGCGCCGTGCTCGCCGGCCAAGCCCGGCGCAGCGGGGGCGCCATCCCGTACGGGGGCTTCGCCGAGTTCGAGGTGGCTGTCGACGCCATCGTCTCCGACCGGGCCCTCGCTCAGGCGCTGGGTGAGGCGGGGCGGCGCTACGTCGAGGAGCGTTACCGGTGGGACGACGTGCTCGACCGATACGAGCGCCAGCTCCGGCTGGTCATGGACAGCCGCCTGGCAGGATAGGCGGGCAGCGCTAATGGCCGCCTTGGGCCGGATGGCGAGGGAACCGGCGGCGCCAGCCCACCCAGATAGCCACGTCGGCGAGCGCCAGCATCTCAGCATCGCCACGGCTGTCCCCATAGGCCCACAGCTGGGCCGACGGCTCGTGGCCCGAGCCGGCGAGCCAGGCCCGCAGGCGTTTGGCCTTCTCGGCGCCCCGGCAGTTGGGCCCTGCCAGCCTGCCGGTGAGCCGCCCGTCGTTGCCCACCTCGAGCTCGGTCGCCAGCACGGCGTCCACGCCGAGCCGACGACCAGCCGCCTCCAGGTAGAGGGCCGGCGATGCCGAGACGATGACGACCATGTGGCCGGCCTGGCGGTGCCAGTCAAGGCGGCGGCGCATTCCCGGTCGCAGTCCCCGGGTGACCAGTCGTTCGCCGAAGGCCCGGCCGGACTCCGAGAGCGGCTGCAGCCCGGCCCCTGACAGCAGGCGCACGAGCAGTGCCTCCTTGGCTTCGTCGCGAGAGGCCCGGCCCAGGATGACGCGTGCGAACCGAGGGCTCTCGGCGACGAGCGCTCGTGCGGTCGTCGCCGGGCCGCGCACGAAGACGAGAAAGGGAAGCAGGCTGTCCCGGCGGCTCAGGGTGCCATCGAAGTCGAAGGCGGCGACCGGCTGGCTGTGCTGTCGGGCCGGCCGCCCGGGGCGGCCTGCTGGGCTGGCTCCCGCGCCAGCCCGGGTGTCCATCAGCCCGGGATCCGGCGGAACAGCGCCCGGGGTAGGTGGCGCAGCACGACCATCACCCACCGCAGCGGCGGCGGGGCCCAGACCACGTCGGCGCCCTTCTCGAGGCCCCTCACGATGACGGCGGCGACCTCGTCGGCTGTCGTGGCCATCGGGGCGGGGCTCATCCCCGCGGTCATCCGGGTGTGCACGAAGCCCGGTCGGACGATGAGCACTCGGGCGCCGGAGCCTGCCAGCGAGTCGCTCAGACCCTGGGCGAAGGCGTCCAGACCGGCCTTGGACGAGCCGTACACGAAGTTGGCCCGTCGGGCCCGCTCACCGGCCACGGACGAAAGCACGACGAGGACCCCGTGCCCCTGGCGCCGCAGGCGGGCTCCACAAGCCATCATCGCCGAGGCCGGTCCCGTGAAGTTGGTGGTGACGATCTCGGCTACGGCGGTGGGATCCTTCTCGGCCGCCTCCTGGTCGCCGAGGACGCCCGCGGCCACGAGGACCAGGTCGATGTCGCCGTGACGGTCGAAGACCTCGTCGACCACGCGGCAGCCTCCGGCGGCGTCCTGTGCGTCGAAGGTCACCGTCTCCACGGTGGTGGCTCCCACGCTGCGGGCCTCGGCGCCCGCCTCGTCCAGGCTCGCCTGGTCGCGTCCCGCCAGCACCACCGTCCGGCACCGTCGGGCGATCAGGGCCCGGAGCGTCGCCCTGGCGATCTCCGACGTGCCACCGAGCACGAGCACCGACTGGGGCGAGCCGAGGGCGTCGTTCACTGCAGGTCTCCTCTCGTGAGGCCGGCAGAAGCCATCTCCTGGGGCCGGCCCGAAGGGCCGGCCCCGAGCAGCCGCAGCCGACGGGCCAGATCCGACGACAGCACGCCGTCGGGATCCACCCGACGGCGTGCGGCCCGCCATTCGTCCAGCCGCGGATACATGGCGACCAGCAGCTCCGGGCGCAGCCGCGAGTCCTTGGCCAGGTAGACGCGCCCCCCGGCCTCGACGACGAGGTCGTCGAGGCCATCGAGAAGTGGCCCCAGCTGGGCTGGGCCCACGGGCAGGTCGAGGGCGAGCGTCCAGCCCGGCAACGGGAAGGACATCGGTCCGGGGTCGGCGGGACCGAAGCGCTTGAGCACGGCGAGGAACGAGGCCGAGCCCGCGCTGCTCAGGCGCTCGAGGACCGCCCGCAGGGTGTCCTCGGCGCCGAATGGCACGACCATCTGGTACTGGAGGAACCCCCGCGAGCCGTAGAGGCGGTTCCAGGAACCGACGCCGTCGAGGGGGTGGAAGAAGCCGGCCAGGGACTCGATGCGGCCCTCGTCCCGCTTGGGTGCCTTGCGGAACCAGAGCTCGTTGAAGGCGGCCACGGTCAGCCGGTTGAGCAGGCCGTCGGGAACGACCGGGGGGGCCTCCAAGAGGATCGAGGGGGCGAACTCCCGCGCCGTGGGCCGCTCGTCCGGGGGCAGCTCGTCGAGGCGGGCGTGGTCGCCGCGGGTCAGGACCGAGCGCCCGAGGGAACGCCCCCGAGCCAGGCAGTCGATCCACGCGACCGAGTACTGGTAAAGGTGGTCCCGGCTGTCCATGCGGGCCAGGACGTCGTCGAGGTCGTTGGCCCGCTCGGCGTCTACCCGCATGCGGGTCGTCTCGACGGGCATCAGGCGGAGCGTGGCCTCGAGAACGACGCCGGTCAACCCGAGCCCGCCGGCGGTCGCCCAGAACAGCTCTGGGTCATCGCCAGGTGTCACCCGGCGATGACCGGTCGGGGTGGCGAGGGTGAAGGCGCTGACGTGGGACGCGAAGCTCCCGTCGCGGTGGTGGTTCTTGCCGTGGATGTCGGCCGCGATCGCCCCGCCGACGGTGACGAAGCGGGTCCCCGGCGTGACCGGCACGAACCAGCCGTGAGGGAGGAACACCTTCATCAGGGTGTCGAGACTGACTCCGGCGTCGACAGTGATCTCGCCTGTCGTGAGGTCGGCGCCCCGGATCCGGTCCAGTCCGGTGGCGTCGATCACCACACCTCCGGCGCACTGGGCGGCGTCGCCGTAGCTGCGCCCCAGGCCCCGGGCGATCAGGCCCCGGTCCGGCGTCGAGCTCATGGCCTCCCCGACGTGCTCGGCGCGCGAGGGACGATCCACCTCGGCCGCCGTCGGGGCGGTGCGACCCCAGCCGGTCAGCAGCTCGACGGTACGTGACGGGGTGCGCTCAGACGGCATAGACGCCAAGGGCGAAGAGGAAGATCCACGCCGCTCCCATCACCTCGATGGCGCGGTCCCCGAGGACGATGTCCTCGGGAGCGCCGCCCTGCCCGGCGTCGAGCAGCAGGGCGTAGCGGAGGACGGCGAGCACGAAGGGGGCGATCGACAGCTGGAACCAGATCGCCCCGTGACCCGCGACCGCTGCCTTCTCGAACGCCCACACGCAGTAGCCGGCGATGGCCACCGCTGACGCCACCGAGCGCACGTAGCGGAGGAAGGACAGCGAGTACTGACCGAGGGTGGCCCGGTGGTCCTCCCGGCTGTCTCCGAGGTCGAGGTGCTCGGCATGCCGCTTCCCCGCGACCATGAACAGCGATCCGAACGAGGCCACGATCAGGAACCAGTTCGACAGCACGACTCCAGCGGCCACGCCACCGGCGATTGCACGCAGCACGAAGCCGGAGGCTACGGCGGCCAGGTCGACCACGGCTTCGTCCTTGAGCCACAGGTTGTAGGTGAAGGTGATGCCGACGTAGATGCTGACGACCAGCGCCAGCTGTCCCTTCACCAGGAGGGCGAGCAGGATGCCCGCGACCATGAGGCCGACACCCACGCCCACGGCCAGGTTGACAGGGACGATGCCCGACGCCACCGGCCGGTACCGCTTGGTGGGATGCAGTCGGTCGGCGGCCCGGTCGACGGCGTCGTTGACGAAGTAGATCCCGCTGGCGGTCACACAGAAGATCCCGAACGCCGCCAGGGTGCGGAGGAAGGGGCCGGGGTGCCCGAGCACGCCGGCCGCGCCCGGTGCCGCGAACACCAGCACGTTCTTGACCCACTGGCGGGGGCGCGCCGTGCGCAGGAGACCGGCGGGAAGGGAGTCCTTGCGGTGACGGCCCCGTCCGCTCTGGATGTCCTGGGTCGTCTCGGGCGGAGGTCCCGGCGCTGCGCCCGAAGTGGAGGAGCCGACGGGAGCCGCGGGGGTCACGGGCGTCGCCGCGTCCTGACCTCCCTCCCCGGGGGGGAGTGGGCTCCGCTGTCTTACCAAGGCTCGTCTCCAGTCCGGGCTCGTGGTCGCTCCGTGCTGCGTGGGGCACGGCCCCGCCAGGGGCCAGCTCGGCTCCTGTCAACTCTAAATGGTGCCCACTGTGCACGTGAGCCAACCCGGCAGTGGGCCGATCGGCCGGCTCAGACGAAATCGAGCGTCGGGAAGGCCCGGCCCAGGGCCTGGGGTCGGATGAATGAAGGGCACAATGGTGTTGGATCTTGCAGGAGGTGCCACGGTGCTGAGCGACGAGGAACGTGACGGGCGGCTTTCCGAGCTCGACTCGATAATCGACCTGATGCGGCCTGCCGTGCAGGCGGACGGCGGCGATCTGGTGCTCACCAGCGCTGACGCAGAGTCAGGTGTGATCGAGGTGACGCTTCAGGGTTCCTGCAGCTCGTGCGCGATCAGCGCCACCACGCTGCAGGCCGGGGTCGAGCGGATCCTCCGGGACCGGCTCCCGTGGGTCACCGAGGTGCGCGGCGAGGTGGACGAGGCGACGGATCTCGAGGAGAGCATGGCCATGGGCCGGGGCGCCTACGTTCCCCGCGTGCCCGATCTGGACGAGTAGGGGCCAGCCCGCCGCCGCGATCAGGCGGCAGTACCCGCCCGGAGCGCCTTGGTGATCGTGAAATGGCGGCGCATCCCGGTGATCGCCAGGAGCCGGTGGGTGGCCTTGCTGGGGCGGGCCAACAACAGCTTGACGCCGGCATCCTGGGAGCGCCGGCGGGCGCCGATGAGGACGCCCAGCCCTGTGGAGTCGATGAACTCCACGTCGTGCAGGTCGACGATGATCGCCTTCAAACCCGCCGCGAGCACCGCCTGGAGGCGCTCCCGCACGACCGGGGCGCTGTGCACGTCGAGAGCACCGCGCAGGATGACGATCGCCGTCCCGGGATCGTCCCCAGCCCGGACGTCTACCACGGACCTGGTCATCACTGGCCCCCCTCGACCTGGTGGAATGTGTGCTGTAACGGTGGCCTGAACGCACGTTACCCCAGGGCCCCGGCCATGAACCGTCCTTCGGGCGGCCGTCGACCGGAGTCGCTGGCTCAGCTCGTCACGGGGAGCAGGCCGTCCAGCCCGGTGAGCTCGAGGATCCGGGTCACCGGCGGGCTCGCAGCTCGCAACACCAGGTCTCCACCGTCCTCGCGCAGGCGCCTGAGGGAGCCGACAAGCACGCCCAGGCCGCTCGAGTCGATGAACTCGACGGATCCGAGGTCGATGGCGACACGGGTGTGGCCCCGGTCCATCAGCTCGGTCATGGCCGCCGCCAGCTTGGGCGCTGAAGCCAGGTCGACCTCGCCACGCACGGTCAGCATCGGCGGATCGGCGTCGTCGGAGATGCTGAACCCGAACGCTGCAGGAAGCTTCATTGCCCTCCTCTGCGACGATCCGTGTGGTGCTCGCCGCGCCCGATCCGGCCCCTCGACCCAGCCGGTACACCAAGACGGTAGCGCCGAAATGATGCCGGCGAAAACAGCGGCGTGTGGGCGTCGGCGTCGCATCGCAGACTCCCCGATACGGCGATCCCCCCAGCGGGGGACGGGGCGTAGTGGACCTTCTGACCCGATCAGAGGATGGCGGCTGACTCCTTGTAGGCGGCGATCTCCTCCCAGCTGATGCCCAGCTCCAGGAGAACCTCTTCGGTGTGCTCGCCGTGCTCGGGTGCGCGGCGCAAGCTCGGTGGCGCCTCGTCGAACTGGACCGGATTGGCAACCAGGCCCAGGGAGTGACCGTTGCCCAAATCGACCTGCGGGAGGTACCCGTTGGCTGACACCTGGGGGTCGTCGTGGAGCTCTCTCGCCGTCTGGACCGGTGCCCACACCCCGGCGAGGGTGGCCAGGCGCTCACGCCACTCGTCCAGCGTTCGGGAGGAGAAGGCCTCGTCGAGCAGGCGCACACACTCGGCCCGGTTCTCGAACCTGGTCGCGGCGTCGGCGAAGCGGGGATCGTCGATCAGCTCGGGTCGCTCGATATGCCGGCACAGATCGGGCCAATACTTGTCCGCTTCCAGCATGATGATGGTGAGGAAACGGCCGTCCTTGGTCTTGTACACGTTGACCAGCGGGTTGGGCGAGCTGGCCCGGTTGAAGCTCGGGGTGGAGAAGCCCTCGAAGAGCTTGCTGGCGACGATGTCGGGGGAGAGCATCCACATGGCGACGCCGAGGAGGGAGATGTCGACGACCGATCCCACGCCGTGCCGCTCCCGGCGAAAGAGCGCCGCCGAGATCGCCCCCGCGATCGTCATGCCTCCGGCGAGGTCGCCGAAACCGGGTCGCTGCGTGACCGGGTAGTCGGCGCCCCCCGGTGTCAGCGCGCTGGCGATGCCTCCGCGGGCCCAGTAGGAGGCGCCGTCGTAGCCGCCCTTCTGGGCATCCGGACCCCGCGCCCCCTGGCCGTGGCCCCGCACGTAGACGATGTTCGGGTTGCGCGCCTGGATGTCCTCGACCTCGATCTGCAGCCGTCGTCGGGTGGCCGGGAGGAAGTTGGTGAGGAACACGTCGGACCGCTCGGCCAGCCGATAGAGGAGCTCCCGCCCCTCTGCGGTGGCGATGTCGAGCCCCACGCTGCGCTTGCCCCGATTGGGCTGCTCGATCATGAAGTTGGCGCCGCCGGCGGCCCGGGGCACCAACCCCGAGGTGACCAGGCCCCGCTGCGGATCACCGGTCGCCGGATGCTCGACCTTGATGACGTCGGCCCCCCAGTCGCTGAGGACAGCGCCGGCAGCCGGCACGAAGGTCCACGACGCCACCTCCAGCACCCGCACTCCCTCGAGCACCTCGCTCATGGTTCATCCTCCTGTCGGTGTGCCGTTGGGGCACGTGCCCGGGTCGACGGGCCCGATCATGGCACCTCGCCCCCGGCTTGGGGACCGCTGGTCCAGCTGATCGACGCCGACCAGTCGCCCACGACTTGAGGCGCCGTCGCTGTGCCCGGGAGGCGCTCCGGGGGCCCGGGCGGCAGAATGTCGGCCATGGACACCCTTCAGGCCGAGGTGCGGATGCTCGTCGACGGCGAGCTGGTGGATGCAGCGTCGGGCAAGACGTTCGACAACGTCAACCCGGCGACCGAGGAGGTCCTCGGACCCGTGGCCGACGGGTCGGTCGAAGACATGGGCCGGGCGATCGCCGCGGCGCGTCGGGCCTTCGACGAGACCGACTGGGCCACCAACCGCGGACTTCGCAAGCGCTGTCTCGAACAGCTGCAGGATGCACTGGAGGCCGATCGGGAGGAGCTGCGCGCCGAGCTCGTGTCCGAGACCGGCTGCCCTGTGTTGCTCACCTACGGCCCGCAACTGGACGCGCCCCTGGAGGATGGCCTCCGCTGGCCGGCCAAGATGATCGACGAGTTCGCCTGGGAACGGGACCTGGGCGAGCGGGAGGCTTTCGGCATATCGAGCCGCCGGCGGGTGTGGAAGGAGCCGGTCGGCGTGGTCGGCTCGATCATCCCCTGGAACTTCCCCGTCGAGATCACCCTCAACAAGCTTGGTCAGACGCTGGCCACCGGGAACACCACCATCATCAAGCCGGCACCCGACACCCCGTGGAACGCCACCAGGCTGGGGCGCCTGATCGTCGAGCGGACCGACATTCCGCCCGGTGTCGTCAACGTCGTGACGTCCTCCGACCACCTCGTCGGCGAGCGGCTGGTCACCGACGAGCGGGTGGACCTGATCTCCTTCACCGGGTCGACGGCCACGGGCCAGCGGATCATGGAGAAGGGCGCCCCCACCCTGAAGCGTGTCTTCCTGGAGCTGGGCGGGAAGTCCGTGAACCTGCTGCTCGACGACGCCGACTTCGAGACCCAGCTCGGAGCGTCGGCGTTCACCTGCATGCACGCCGGCCAGGGATGTGCCATCGCCACCCGGCTGCTGGTCCCACGGGCGCGGCACGCCGACGCCGCGGAGATGGTCAAGAGGGCGTTCGAATCGGTGGCCTACGGAGACCCGAGCGATCCTCAGAACGTCATGGGACCACTCGTCAGCGCCAAGCAACGCGATCGCGTCCTCGGGTACATCGACGCCGGACGGCGCGAAGGCGCCAGGCTGATGACCGGGGGCGGTCGCCCGGCGCACCTTCCCCGCGGGTTCTTCGTCGAGCCGACGGTGTTCGCCGACGTCGACAACTCGATGACCATCGCCCGGGAGGAGATCTTCGGTCCCGTCCTCGTCGTGATCCCCTACGAGGACGACGACGACGCCGTCCGGATCGCCAACGACTCCCGGTACGGTCTGTCGGGCATGGTGACATCCGGATCCGAGGACCGAGCGCTGTCGGTTGCCCGGCGCATCCGCACCGGGACCATCGGTGTCAACGGGGGTGTGTGGTACGGCGCCGACTCGCCGTTCGGGGGCTACAAGATGAGCGGCATCGGACGCCAGAACGGGCTGGAGGGCCTCGAGCAGTACCTCGAGACCAAGACCATCGCCCTGCCGGCTCGATGAACCTCGTCTGGCAACCGACGCTGCTCGACGCGGCGTCGGGGCCGGACGTGGACGCGTCGTTCTCGGGTCTCGTGCGTGTGGAGCTCGACGACACCTCCTGGGTCGACCACGCCCCCGGGTGGGTGGCGGGCTCCGACGAGCTGCTCAGCCAGCTGGTCGCAACCACCGACTGGGGCCAGCGGTCGCGCTGGATGTACGAGCGGCGGGTGGCCGAGCCGCGCCTCACCGCGGCGTGGAGCCTCTCGTCCGGTGAACCCCTCGAACCGCCCGTCCTCGATGACATGCGGCGAGTCCTGTCGGCGCGCTACGGCGTGTCGCTCGACTCGATGGGCCTCAATCTGTACCGGGACGGGCGCGACAGCGTGGCCTGGCACGGCGACCGGATCGCCCGTGAGATCGCCGAGCCGATCGTCGCCCTGGTGTCGTTGGGCCATCCTCGACGGTTCCTGGCCCGGCCCCGAGGCGGCGGACGGTCGCGCCCGTTCGAGCTTGGTCGCGGTGACCTGCTGGTGACGGGCGGCGGGTTCCAGCGGCGCTGGGAGCACAGCGTTCCCAAGGTGGCCGCCGCCGGGGCCCGCGTCAGCATCGCCTTCCGCCACGGCGCCGACCTTCCGGCCTACAAGTGACCTGACCCGACGTCGTTCAGTTCGGTGAGTCGGTTCGACGGGATCGACGCTCGAGGCGGCGCAGCTCGCGCTCGACGTCGTCCCAGAGGAGGGGATCGGGATCGGATCCCGCCTCCTCGGCCTGGTGCCAGCGCAGCACGAAGAAGCCGGCAGCCCCGAGGAGTATGCCCAGCCCCGCCACCTTGGCCAGCGCCCCGGCCACCTGCTGGTCGAGCAGCGGCGACAGGCCCACGGTCGTCGGAGCGTGGGCGTAGACCGAGTAGAGGGGGTGCTGGGCGAAGATGAACACCAGGGCCGGGAAGCTGGGCAGGATGGCCTGGGCCATGAGGTAGCCGGCGCGGCCGCCCGTGGACAGGTAACGCTCGCCGGGGATGGTTCGCAGCGCAGGCATCCACATGATCGTCGCCACAGCGAGCAGGCCGAGGTTGATCCCGGCGGCGATGGCGCCCGACCGGGCTTGTCCATTGATGGCCGGGGCGAGGAACGAGGCCGTCACGGCCGCGTTGAACAGCACGGTGGCGACGACCGGCCGGGTGAGGAACCCGAGCACGCTGTCGACGAGCGCGGGCCTGGTCAGCCGGTCGACGAGCCAGCGGGGGAGCCCCAGCAGGAGTAGGGGCGGCGCCACCAGGAGCAGGAGGCTGCGCTGGGCCATCCGGGCGAGCAGGGAGGAGTCGGCGAGGTCGGCGAGCGGCCAGCACAGGGCGATCAGCAGGATGAAGAGACCGGCCCCGAAGCTCGCTCGCTGGCGGCGGGTGGCGGTCTCTCCCTGCAGACGACCGGGTCCGGCCTTCGACCGCTCGGCCCTCCCCCAAGAGCGAAGGAGAAAGACGTACCCCGCGGCGGTGCCCAGGACAACGACCCACCCCACTGGGTGGAGATGCCAGGACCAAGGTGACCCTGTCGCCGCGATCAGGCCCACGTCCCCCATCATGGCGCTCCCGCCGAGCGGGCGCATACAGCGGCTCCGGCGGGGCGGGCAGGGTTCCGCGAGCGAGGAAGGGAGCGCCTCGCGGAGTGAGAAGCTCTGCCCGTGACTGACAGAAGGTGGCCGGGCGCAGGCGTCCGGCCACCGGTTGTGGGAGCTGCGCTCGGCGCCGCTGTTGTCGCCGCGGTGGCAAGCGTGGCCGTGGCCCGTCACCGCGCCCACCGGCGCCGGCGCCCGGCGCCGGTGGGCTCCACCACCCAGGTGGCCCGCACCGGCGAGCTGGCCAAGCTGGCATCCCAGGTGGGCGCCAGCGCGGCGGCCAACCGGGCCCGGCGAGTGTTCGCCTCGGCCGAGCGGCGGGAGGCTCTCGACGCCGAGCTCGAGCTCCGAACCGCCGAGCAGGTGGCGACGACCCTCGGGAACATGAAGGGCGCATTGATGAAGCTGGGCCAGCTGGCCAGCTTCCTCGACACGGCCATGCCCGAGTCAGCGCGCGATGCCTTGGCCCAGCTCCAGCAGGACGCCCCGCCGATGAGCGCCGAGCTCGCCACCGGCGTCATCGAGGCCGATCTGGAAGCGCCGCTCACCCGTCTGTTCAGCGACTGGGACCCGGTGCCGATCGCCGCTGCGTCCATCGGCCAGGTCCACCGGGCGATCACCACCGATCAGCGGGCGGTGGCGGTGAAGGTGCAGTATCCCGGCATCGAAAACGCCATCCGGGCCGACCTCGACAACCTCGATCTGGCGTCGCTGGGGCTTCCCATGCTCTTCTCCGGACTCGACGTGCGGGCCGTCGCGGACGAGCTGCGGGCCAGGCTGACCGAGGAGCTCGACTACGAGCTGGAGGCGGCCAGCCAGCGCGCCTTCGCCGACTGGTACCGGGGGCACCCGTTCATCCACATCCCCGAGGTCGTCACCGAGCTGTGCGGCAAGCGGGTCCTGACCACCGAGCTGGCCGAGGGCGCCAGGTTCTCGGACATGGAGGGTTGGGAGCAGCGAGAACGCGATCTGGCCGCGGAGACGATCTTCCGCTTCGTGTTCCGGAGCCTGTACCGCATGCGGGCGTTCAACGGGGACCCGCATCCCGGCAACTACCTCTTCGGTCCTGGCGGACGGGTGACCTTCCTCGACTTCGGTCTGGTCAAGCGGTTCACGCCCGCCGACACGGCGGCCCTGTTCGAGATCATCCGCACCGCCGTGCTCGAGCCGGACGCCGCGGCCCTCAGGGTGGCGGTCGAGCGGGCCGGCTTCATCGCGCCCGGAGCTCCGGTGCCTGACGAGCGCGTCGCCGAGTTCTTCGAGGTGTTCTGGGGCCCGATCCGCCAAGACGAGATCACAACCGTCACCGCGGACTATGCCAGCCAGGTCTCCCGGCGCTACCTCACAGGCCGCGCCACGGACGGTGACGTCATCAAGTGGGCGGGGATGCCGCCGGCGTTCCTCATCCTTCAGCGCATCAACTTCGGTCTGCTCGCCATCCTCGGCCAGCTCGAGGCGACGGCCAACTGGCGCCGGATCGCCGAGGAGCTGTGGCCCACCGGTGGACCCCCCTCAACCCCCCTCGGCGTGGAGGAAGCGGCCTGGTGGGCCGTCAGTCACGCCCGGGCCTGACCCGGGGGAGGCTGCTCACCGCTCCAGGGCGGTCGCCGGGATGGTGCCCATGCGTCCGCTCTGGAAGTCCTCGAAGGCCCGGACGATCTCGGCCCGGGTGTTCATGACGAACGGTCCAGCCCAGGCAACCGGCTCCCGGATGGGCCGGCCCCCGAGCACCAGGACGTCGAGATTTGGGGCCCGGCTCTCCTGTTCCATGGCGGCCGCGACTGTGAGGGCCCCACCGGCGCCGAGCAGGGCAAGCTGCCCGGCCTCGACGGGTCGCCCGTCCGGCCCCACCGTCCCCCGCCCGGCGAGGACGTAGACCAACGCGTTGAAGTCCGGCGACCAGGGCATCCTGAGCCGCGCCCCGGGGCTGAGGGTGGCGTGCACCATCGTGATCGGCGTATGGGTCACACCCGGACCGTGGTGCCCGCCCGCGTCACCGGCGATCACCCTGACCAGCGCGCCACCGTCGGGGGACGACAACAGCGTCACCCGGTCGGATGCGAGGTCCTGATAGCGCGGGGGCACCCACTTCTCAGCCCTGGGGAGGTTCACCCAGAGCTGGATGCCGTGGAAGAGCCCCCCGGAGGCGACGAGGCGCTCAGGGGGGGTCTCGATGTGCAGAATGCCGGCGCCGGCGGTCATCCACTGCGTCGCCCCGTCGGTGATGAGCCCGCCCCCGCCCGTGGAGTCCTGATGCTGGAAGGTGCCGTCGATCATGTACGTGACGGTCTCGAACCCCCGGTGGGGGTGCCAGGGTGTCCCCTTGGGCTCGCCCGGGGCGTACTCCACCTCGCCCATCTGGTCCATGTGGACGAACGGGTCCAGGTCACGGTTGTCCACGCCAGCGAACGCCCGCCGTACCGGGAAGCCCTCACCCTCCAGGCCGGACGGCGCGCTGGTCACCGACACGACCGGTCGGTCGATCACCGTCGCCGGGTCGGGCTCCTCGAGCCGGGGCAGGGCGAGCACATTGTCGACAGTCGTCGCCGGCATCGGGTCCTCCTTTGTTGTACGTTCAACTAAACGCACAGACGAGTGCCGGCATTCCGGCGCCGGGCGTCAGAGCCCCAGCTCGTCGACCTCGGCCTGGCTGAGCCGGATCGAGGCGGCGGCGATGTTCTCCTCCAGGTGGGCGATGGATGCGGTGCCGGGAATCGGCAGCATGACCGGCGAGCGGGCCAAGAGCCACGCCAGCGCCGTCTGCTGTTGGGTTGCCCCGTGGGCGGCGGCGACCCGGGCCAGGGCCTTGCCGCTCGGTGCACCCTGGCCTATGGGGGCCCAGGGAATGAACGTCAGCTGCTCCGTCTCGCACAGGTCGAGCACGGCGGCCGAGCGGCGGTTGCCCAGGTTGAACATGTTCTGCACGGATACGACCGGGGTGATCGCCATGGCCCGGTGGATCTCGGCCTCGTCGACGTTGGAGAGGCCGATGTGGCGGATCTTGCCCTCGTCCTTGAGCTGGACCAGGGTCCCGACCGAGTCCTCGAGGGGCACCCGCGGATCTGGCCGGTGCAGCTGGTACAGCGGAATCTCGTCGAGGCGGAGGCGCTTGAGGCTCCCCTCGCACGCGGCCCGGAGGTGCTCCGGGCGCCCGTCGGGATCCCAACGGCCGGGACCGGGCCGCACCATGCCGCCCTTGGTGGCGATGACGAGGTTCTCGGGGTAGGGATGCAGCGCCTCGGCGATGAGGCGCTCGCTCACCTCCGGACCGTACGAGTCGGCGGTGTCGATGAAGTCGACCCCGAGCTCGACCGCCCGGCGCAGCACCGCCCGGCATGTGTCCGGGTCGGCGGGCTCGCCCCAGATCCCTGGGCCAGTGATCCGCATGGCGCCGTAGCCCATGCGCTGGACGGTCAGGTCTCCACCAAGGTCGATCGTGCCGGCCGCGCTCGCGGTTGTCGTCTCTGGCATGGGGCTCCCTTTCGAGGTGGGGTGCACCTCAGATCCTCGTCGCCTCCTCGGTCGCCGGCAACTTGTTCGCGTTGTCGCGGACCGCGGCGGCGAGCGCCTCTCCTTGCGCTGGCGCCGGGCCGAGCGTCGACACCAGCTGCCCGAGCTCGCGGAGATCGTCGGTGAGCTCGCCCAGCCACGACCGCAGCTCGAACAGGTGGACTCCGGACATGAGCTCCTTTGGCTGGGACGAGCCCTCCATCGCCCGGGCGCAGCCGCTGGCCTGCGGCCCGAGCTGGTGCGTGACGGCGTGTCGCGAACCGAGGCCGCGCGCTGGCGCCCCCGTGCGGAGCGCGTGAGCCAGATTGCCGTACCCATCCGACAGCGTCGTGGCGCAGCCAGCCAGGGCGCCGACGAAGGCTGCGCACGGGCCGGGCGCATCCTCCGGCGTCTCTATGCGGGCGATGACGTCGGCGCTGTACCACAGCCGATGTCCGGCGCCAATGATGTCGGACCAGACCTCTGGGGCGACGGTGGCATCCTTGCCCTCGGCCAGGTACTGGGCGAAGACATCCTCCGTGCGCACTGCTGCCGCGAGCACCCGCCTACGCAGCTCCTGGATGTCCTCCGGCGCAGCGACGCCGGGCAAGAGCCCCCGCGCCGTCCTTGTCGCGTAGCCCCGGCCGCTGTCGAAGAGGTCGGCGAGTGTTCTTCGGAGCTGGCCCGAGGCCCCCCGCGGCCAGGCGAGGAGCCCGATGGCCACACCGATGGCCGCCCCCGCCGCCACGTCCTCGAGGCGGAGGAGGCCGATCTTCCACCCGAGTGGCTGGAGGATGTTGAACAGCACGACGATCAACACCGTGAAGCAGGCCTGACCGACGACGAAGTTCACGACGGCAGGGGTGTAGAAGGCGATAAAGATGACCACGGGAAGCACAGCTGCGTAGGCCATCAGGTGACCACCGAAGATGACCGCCAAGCCGGCGGCGGCTCCGAAGCCGAGGAGCGTTCCTGCCAACGCCTGCACAGCGGTGGCTCGGGTGGTGCTGGCTGTCGTCTTGAGAATGGTCAGTGTGGCGAAGACGACCCAGAAACCGTGCTGCAGGTCCAGAGCGCCCACTGCCACCCGCGCCACGGTGAGCCCGGCCGCCAACCGCAGGCTGTTGCGGAGATGCACCGAACCCAGGCTCAGGTTGGTTCGGGCTCGCCGCGCCCACTTGTCCCATGCTGGTCGGTCTCCGGTGACAATCGGCCGGAGGGTCGCCGGTCCGGGCATCTCCGTGCTGATGATCGCGTCGACGCCATCGGCGATACGGGTGTGGACCGTGGTCATGAGGACCGCGGTGGCCAGCTCCCTCATCTCGACGGCGCGGTCGACCCTGCTGGCGAAGAGCTCGTGGTCCGAGTCGCGCGCGAGCAGCTCGCTCAGCGCCTGCTCCGAGAGCGCGGTGAAGTCGCGCTTGGCCTCCAGGACCGGCTCGATCTCAGGAGGCTCGCCCCGATCACGAAGGCTCTTGGCGCAGGCGTCGAGGCTGCGCACCATCGTCGCCACCAGCGCCTCGCGCGAGGCGCGCACCGGCGAGGACGCGTGGACCACGGGAGCGGGATCGTCGATCAGACGGTTGATGACGTCCCCCATCCGTTCGATCCCGTGGAGGAGTGACATCTGCGCCCGCTGGACGTCGGTGGGGCCGGCCGGAGGCTGCGCCGCCATCGTCGCCTGCCGGGTGCGGATGTCGAGGGCGCGTTCGCGCACCACCGCCCGGCGCCGCTCCAGCTCCTCGGGACCAACATCGGCGTCGAACGAGAGGGCGGACAACAGCTCGCTGACGGCGGCGACACCGGAGCCGAAGCGGCCTCGCAGGCTGTCGCTCAGGTAGAGCGGCCACAGCGCCACGGCGGCCAAGGTGGCCAGGGCGCCGGCCAGGGCCACGCCTTCCAGCCGGGCCGGGATGGCGCTCGTCGGAGCGGGGATGCCCGATGCCACCACGTAGAACAGGATCAAGGCTGTGGATCCGGCGGCGAAGTACCCGCTGTAGATGCCGCTGAAGGAGACCACGAGCACCACCAGGAACATCGCCACCGAGGCCGTCCACGTGACCTCCGAGACCCAGGTCCCGAGCGGGACCAGGGCCAGGCCAGCCGCCGTGGCGGCGAGGTTGGCTCGGGTCCGGCCCCGGACCGATCCGCCGAAGTCGGCGATGCCCGTGAGGGCTACCGCGGTGAAGGTGGCCATGACGGTGAGCTGCAGATCCTTGACGACGTAGTTGCCCACCATGAAGCAGATGGTGGCCACCACGGTCACCCGAGCGGCCTTGCGCAGCGACTGCCGGTTGGGATCGTGCACGCTCGCCTCCCGCCGGCCCTGGACCAGCTGCCAGGTGACCGGCGCCCGGCGGCAACGTTACCGCTGGCGCCTCAGCCGCTTCCCGCCAAGGCGGTGACTAGCTGCGCCCCCAGGGGAGGTCAGTTGGCGACCACCAAGCGGGCGTTGTGCAGCACCCGGAGCGAGACGCTGACCGTGGTCTCCTCCAGGGTCTCGCCCGACGCGCCGCGCAGAGGCACCGTGACCAGCGCCCGCCGCTGCCCGGGTGGGCCGTAGACCCGCCTGACCACACCCATCAGCCAGTCGACCCCCCACGGGACGACCACACGTTGACCCTGCTCCGGTTCGCGGGACATCCTGAGCCACCTCCCCCGCTGCCACCTCATCCTGACGCCCGACAGAGCGGTAACCGACCGGGTTACCCCGCCAGCGAGGCGGTAAACGGCCAATGTCGCGCCTGGGGATGGCGGGTGGTCAGGGGGTGAACGCCAGGGACGGCGACACGCCGGCGACGATGATCAACGTGAGCAGCCCGAGGCTCAGGGCGGAGATGCCGAGCAAGCCGTGGAAGGCCGCGCCCCGGATCGGGCGGGCCAGGGCGACGATGAACGGAAAAGCAGCGATGAAGAACCGGGGTCGGGGCCCGAGCGCTCCCGAGGCGATGACGAAGGCCATCGCCGTGGCCGCGTAGATGGTCACGACAGCGGGGGGCTTCCAGCGCCAAAGGAGCACGGCGGCCACGACGAGCACGATCAGCCCGACGGAGGGCACGAGGTAGTCGAAGACGCCAGGATGCTGCAGCGCCTTGCTGAACTTGCCGATGGTCGCGCCCCAGGGGTCGAAGCCGCCCTCCCAGAAGTGCTTCTCGACCTTGTACCAGATGGTCAGATCCCCCGTCCGCCTCCAGAGGTAGCCCTGATACGTGAGCCAGCCCAGGGGAGCCAGCAGCGGGGCCACCAGGGCCAGCCATCGGCGGCCGGGACGGGCGGGTCCCACCGCGGCCTGCTGGTCGAACGCGGCACGGTCGACTCGGGTGCCGTCCGTCGGCGTCGCGACCGGGTCCGCCCCGCCCGTGCCCTCGGGCCGCCGGAGGATCGCCGCTCCTGCCGCCCAGGCGCAGCAGGCGAACAGGGCCAGGCCCTCCGGAGAGGTGGCGCTGGCCGCGGCGGCGGCGAGACCCGCGATCAGCCAGCGCCCGCGGAGGAGCGCAACGAGGCAGATCACCGCAAGGACCACAAGGAGGCCCTCGGTGTAGACCATCGAGAGCGCGATGGCGCCCGGAAAGAAGCACCACAGCGCGGTCGCCCGGTCGGCCGTCGCGGTGTCGATGAGCCGGCGCACGAAGAACCAGACCGCGGCCGAGGCCACGGCTCCGATCACGAACGAGGTCAGCACCCCCGCATACAAGACGTTGAGGCCGGTGACGAACATGGTGATCCGCAGGAGCACCGGCAGAAGGGGCAGGAAGGCGACGGTGGGCGTGTACGCGCTCAGCGGGTGGAGCGAGGTGGTGTAGCCCGCATGGGCGATCCGCAGATACCAGCCGCCGTCCCACATCCCGAGGGCCTCGAAAAGGGGCCGGCCGGGGGGGTTCGTCGGCCACGGACCGTTGAAATGGTCGTGGGCCAGTCCGAGGTTGAAGTCGATCACCAAGCCGATGGCCAGCGCGATGGCGACCCTCGAGACGAGGTAGAGCCCGATGGGGCGCGCCAACGCCTTGGCTGTCGGCCAGGCTTGCTGCCCGGCCCGCTCGACCAGCCGCATCAACGTGGCGGACAGCCCGGGGACGTCGGGTTGTGGCCGGACGGGAGTCCGCTCGCGAACGTCAACCTCCGCCACTCGTCGCTCCTGTGATCGGGGTGCGGAGACACTCGGCCGCCGGCCGCGGGTAGGCGGTGTCCCGGGTCGGCTGCTCAAACCGGCGCCACCAGCTCGAGCTGGATGTTGTCAGGATCACGGAAGACGAGCACGGCGCCGAATGGATCCTCGGCTACAGGCGAGTGATTGACCCCATTATCGCTCAAGCGCTCGCTCCACTCCGTCAAATCGCCCTTGCTGGCAACGCCGAAGCTGATGTGGTCCAACCCCGTGCGCGTCTCGTCGAAGTGCTCCCCGCGGTTGGCCGGGTGCTGGTACAGGGTGAGGACGAGGGCGTCGGACTGCGAGCGTAGGGTGACGAACGAGACGCCCGCCACCTCGACCTCGCGCTGGACGGCCAATCCCAGGACCCGCTGATACCAGGGCGTGCTTCGAGCGAGGTCGGTGACGGTCAGGGCGAAGTGGTGGACGCCCGTCAGCTGCTTGGCCATCTCGTCCCTCTGTGCTCGTGTGGGCGGGCCGGCCCCCCCGGCCGGCGGTGCTCATCCTCAGCCAATTTCCACAGTCCTCTCAGGATCATCCCAGCTTGGCATGCTGCCATGGGCGCCCATGAGGCTTCGCAGCTGGGTCCCGCCTCGTCCATCGGAGATGTTGGCCTTCGAAGATAGGGGTCGCTGAGGTGTCGTTCGTCCGGTCCAGGTCCCTCGCCCGCCGCAACCTGCGGCGCGTAAGAGTAAGCCGCGGAAGGGTCGTCGCCGTTGTCGTCGTGGTGGCGATCGTGGCCGGAGGGGTCACGGCGTGGCTTGTCACCAGCTCCGGCGGCACCAAGTACCGCACCGTGGCGGCCCAGCTGGGGACCGTGCGCCAGACCATCGGAGCGACGGGGACGATCCAGCCCGCGAACACTGCCAACCTCGATTTCGCCACGAGCGGCCGGGTGGCCACGGTCACGGTGCAACCGGGCCAGCAGGTGGCGGCTGGCGTCACCATCGCGACCTTGGACACCACGAACCTGTCGACTCAGCAGAGCTCGGCTCAGGCGGCGCTGAACTCGGCCACGGCGGCCCTCAGCTCGGCCCAGGCCAAGCTGGCCGCTGAGCCGGCGAACGCCACTTCGCAGACCATCGCCTCCGACCAGGCGTCGATCGCCCAGGCCCAGTCCCAGCAGGCCTCGGCGTACGCCCAGCTGACCCAGGCCCAGACGAACATCGGCAGCGCCACCATCGTCACTCCCTTCGCCGGCACGGTCGGCGCCGTCAACATCACCCCCGGCCAGTCGGTCTCCGGCGGTGGCTCCAGCGGTACCAGCAGCAGCTCCAGCTCATCGGGCGGCACCGGCGGGTCCTCGTCGGGCGCCGGCTCTTCGGGCTCCGGCTCTTCGGGCTCGGGGTCGACGGGCAGCTCCGGCTCGACGGCTGCCTCCGGCACGACCGGCTCCACGGGATCATCGGGATCCTCCGGCTCGTCCGGTTCCACGACGTCGGCCATCGTTCTGATCTCGCCCGGCACCTTCAACGTGCAGGCGTCGGTCACCGACGCCCAGATCGGGAGGATCAAGATGGGCGACCAGGCGGTCATCACGCCGAACGGCGCCACCCAGCCCGTGTTCGGCACCATCTCGCAGATCACTCCGCTGGCCACGCAGAGCTCGGGTGTCGCCAGCTTCCCGGTCACCATCGCCATCACCGGCACGCCGCAAGGTCTGTTTGCAGGCGCCAGCGCCCAGGTGTCGATCGTGGTGCTGCAGCGGGCCAACGTGCTGACGGTGCCGACGAGCGCGGTGCACAACGTCGGGTCCCGGAGCTTCGTGAACGTGCTGCAGGGCGGCAAGGAGGTCACCCGCACGGTAGCCACGGGAGCGACGGATCCCGCTCGCACGGAGATCACTTCCGGGCTGACCTCGGGTGATCAGGTGGTGCTGGCCAACCTGAACGCCTCGGTGCCGAGCGGCAACACGACGCGCGCGGGTGGGGCCGGCGGCTTCGGTGGCGCCGGCGGCTTCGGTGGCGGCGCCGGCGGGTTCGGTGGCGCCGGTCGCGGCGGCGGTGGCGGGGGCTTCGGTGGAGGAGGTGCCGGTGGCGGAGCAGGTGGCGCTGCCGGCGGCCGATGATGGCTTCGGTCTTCGGTAGCGGGGCGGGCCCGGGAGGCCAGCCCGGCGAAACAGCTGGCCCGGGAGGCCAGCCCGGCACCAGCACGGGTAGCCCCCCCATGAGCAAGGCCCAGTCCGGGTCCGAACAGACCGCCACGTTGGAGCGGCCGCTCATCGAGCTCAGCGAGGTCCGCAAGATCTACCGCACGGGCACCCTGTCCGTCGAGGCCCTGCGCGGCGTCTCGTTGACGATCTCGGCGGGGGAGTTTGTCGCCATCATGGGCCCCTCGGGGTCCGGGAAGTCCACGATGATGCACATCATCGGGTGCCTGGACGTGCCCACCGAGGGCACCTACCGCCTGGCGGGCGACGACGTGGGGTCGATGACGGAGGCGGAGCTGGCGATCGTGCGCAACCGTCGCATCGGCTTCGTCTTCCAGCAGTTCAACCTGCTCCCGAGCCTGACCGCGGGGCGCAACGTCGAGCTTCCCCTTCTCTACGCCGGCGACAACGACCGCGGGGACAAGGCCCTAGCCGCCTTGGAGCGGGTCGGGTTGGCGGGGCGGGTCCAGCATCGGCCGGGTGAGCTCTCAGGTGGCGAGCAGCAGCGGGTAGCGGTCGCCCGCGCACTCGTCACGGATCCGTCCCTGGTCCTGGCCGATGAGCCGACCGGCAACCTCGACTCGGTGGCGAGCGCCGAGATCCTCCAGCTCTTCCAGGAGCTCAACCGGGCCGGCCGAACCGTCGTGCTCATCACCCACGAGGCAGACGTCGCCGAATGGGCCAGCCGGGTCGTGCGGTTCAAGGACGGCGTCGTCCAGGACCACGGCGGCGGTCCGGCGTGAACTGGCTGGAGACTCTGCGCACCGGGGCGGGAGCGATCGTCTCCCACCGCCTGCGCTCGATCCTCACCGTGCTCGGCATCCTCATCGGCATCGCCGCGGTCATTCTCACCGTCGGGCTCGGCGAGGGAGCACAGGCGAAGGTCAACTCCGCCATCCAGGCGCTCGGGACGAACCTGCTCGTCGTGTCGCCCGGTAGCACGACGACCGGCGCTGTCAGGGGCGGCTTGGGGTCGTCGAACACCTTGACCCTCACCGATGCGAACGCACTCCAATCGCACCTCGACGCGCCCGACGTCGCAGCCGTGGCCCCTACCGCTCAACGGACCATGTCGATGACAGCGAGGTCGGCGAGCTGGACGGCCCCGGTCGTCGGGACGACTACGTCCTATCTCGGAGTCCGCAATCGCCAGCTGGCCGAGGGCAGCTTCTTCAGCAGCAGTGATGTGTCCAACCAGAATCAGGTGGCCGTCCTGGGGCCGACGACAGCGACCAACCTGTTCGGCTTCGCCGACCCCGTCGGACAGACGGTGAACATCAACGGCGTGCCGTTCCGGGTGAGCGGGGTCATGACGTCTGCCGGCAGCTCGTCCAGCACCAACCAGGACGACATGGCGGTGGTCCCCGTCACCACGGCCCAGAACCAGCTGTTCGGGGGGAGCACCCGCAACAGCGTCAGCTCCATCTTCCTCGAGGCCACGAACAAGGACACGTTGTCTGCCGCCTACCAGGAGGCAAACTCGCTGCTCCTGGGCACCCACCAGATCACCAATCCCACCCAGGCCGACTTCACCATCACCACGCAGTCGTCGATCCTGTCGACTGCGACGTCGGTGGACAAGACGCTCACTGTGCTGCTGGCCGGGATCGCCGCCATCTCCCTCCTGGTGGGCGGCATCGGTGTGATGAACATCATGCTGGTGTCGGTCACCGAGCGGGTGCGCGAGATCGGCTTGCGCAAGGCCCTGGGGGCGACGCCTGGAGTGATCCGCGCCCAGTTTCTCGTCGAAGCGTCGATCCTCGGTGTCGCCGGCGGCGTCGGCGGTGTAGTGCTGGGCGTCATCGGCGCCGAGGTGATACCGCAGGTGACGTCCAACGCCGTGTCCATCTCGGTGTTGGCCACGGTGGGGGCCGTCATCGTCGCCGCGGGAATCGGAGTCGTCTTCGGCGTCTACCCCGCCTCGAGGGCCGCCCGCCTCTCGCCAATCGACGCCCTGCGCAGCGAATGATGCCTTCGAACCAACCACTCCGCCGTGTAGCGGCGGACCGATAGGAGCTACGACGACATGTCAGTACCCACCGTCACCGTCAGGACACGACCCGTCGTCGCCGGCCTGGGAGTGCTGGCGCTGGCCGCGGCCGCCTGCGGCGGAGCCAGCACGGCATCGACCAAACCCGCTTCGAGCCAGAGCCCGACGACCACCGCGCCCGGCAACACGCCGCCGCCCGGGGCCTTCGGTACGGCGGCAGCCGTGTCCGGCTCGTCGCTCGAAGTGCAGAATCCGACGACGGGCCAGGTAACCGTGAACATCAGCCCGAGCACGACGTTCAGCCAGACCGTGCCCGCCACCGCCGCCGACCTCGCGACCGGCGTCTGTGTGGCGGCCAACGCGGGCCCGGGCGCCACGACGACACCGGGGCAGCCCTTCACCGCCCGCACCGTCGCCATCAGCCAGCCCGGCGCCAACGGCTGCGCCCCACGAGCGGGCGGGTTCGGCCCGCGGGCTGGTAACGGCCGCGGTGCTGGTGGTGGCGCGGGGGGCTCGAGCACGACCGCTCCCGCCAACGGCGCCAACCGCAACGGCAACGGTGCGCGGCGCTTCGCCGGCGCCTTCGGCAAGGTGGCGTCGGTCTCCGCGCCGACCTTCGTCGTCCAGGGCAACAATCGCAACGGCGCCGCCACGACAACCACCGTCACCACCGACGCCTCGACGACCTTCACCAAAGTCGTGGGCGCCAGCCAGTCGAACCTGGCCGTCGGCCAGTGCATCGCCGCCAACGGTCCCTCCGACCAGACGGGAGCGGTGACCGCCAACTCGATCGCCATCCGCCCGCCGGGGCCGAACGGTTGCTTCACCGGTCGCGGGGGTCAGGGCGGCCAGGGTGGCGGTAACGCCAGTCCGGGCTCGCCCGCCTGACGCCTCGTCGCCCCAGGGCGGCCTCGGGGCCGTCGTTCTGCGATGATACGGAAGCTGGCCTGCCCCGAGGACACGATGGGAGTGACGCCGGTGGCCGACTTCTTCCCCCGAAACTCGGTGATCAGGAGGGTGAATGCCGAGCCGGCGCTGTTCTTCGCCGCCGGCCGGGCGTTGCTGCTGCAGTTGGCCCACCCGGCGGTGGCCCAGGGGGTGGCCGACCACAGCGACTTCCAGTCCAACCCGTTCCGGCGGCTGCAAGGGACCCTCGAGGCGACCTACGCGGTGGTCTTCGGCTCGGAGGAGCTCGCCGCCGCCGTGGGCCGGCGGATCCAGCGCATGCACGACTTCGTGACCGGGGCCAGCTATCGGGCCAACGACCCGGTCAACCTCCTCTGGGTGCACGCCACGCTCACTGACTCGGCGCTTGGCGCCTACACCGTCATGGTCGAGGAGCTGTCTCCCGCCGACACCGCCACCTACTACCGGGAGATGACGCTCGTCGCCGAGGTGTTCGGCCTGCCGGTGGCGGACCAGCCGGCGAGCGTCGACGAGTTCCGCGCCTATTTCGAGGAGATGGTGGCGACGCTGAGGGTCTCTGACGAGGGCCGCCGACTGGGCGAGGACGTCCTGTATCCGTCGCTACCTGCGGGGCTGCGCCTGGCGCTGGCACCGGCGCTCGCCCTCAACCGCCTGGTCGCGGTGGGCACGACACCCGAGCCACTCCGACAGCAGTTCGGGTTCGCGTGGGACCGCCGCCGGGAGCAGCGACTCGCGCTGGTGCAGTCGAGCGCGGGGCGTGTGTTCGGGCTGGCGCCTCGTCCGGTGCGGACGACGCCCGGGTGGCTCAACGGCCGCATCCTGCTGCGGCAGGCGGAGCGGCATGCCGCCGGCCGCCTCAGGGCCGAGGCGCCGGCGGCCTAGCGGCTCGCATCATGTACCCGGGCGAGCATGCCAAGCGACATCCCGGTCATGCGGCGTTCGTCATGGCTACCAGCGGCGAGACCGTCAGCTTCGGTGAGCTGGAAGCCCGGGCCAACAGGCTGGCCCACCTGTTCCGGGACCGTGGCCTTCGGCGCGGGGACCACGTGGCCATCTTCATGGAGAACAACGCCCGGTACCTTGAGACCGAGGCGGCCGCCGAGCGCACGGGGCTGTACTACACCTGCATCAACTCCTACCTCACGGCCGACGAGCTCGCGTACATCGTCAACGACTCTCGGGCCCGTATCCTCATCGTCTCGACGGCCAAGCGCGGGGTTGCCCTGGCGGCGGCCCCCATGTGCCCCGACGTGGAGCTGTTCCTCATGGTGGGCAGCGGCGGGTACGACGCGCCGTTCGAGCCCTACGAGGAGACCGTGGCCCCCTACCCGGCCGACCCCGTTGCCGACGAGCAGCTCGGGCTGGCCATGCTGTACTCCTCGGGAACGACCGGCCGACCCAAGGGCATCCTCCGTCCCCTGCGCCATGCCCACCCGCGTGACCCGGACCCGCTTCGGGCCGGGCTGCAGGAGTTGTGGCGCCTGCGGGAAGGCATGGTCTACCTCTCGCCGGCTCCCCTGTATCACTCGGCGCCGCATGCGAGCGTGGCGTTGTCGCTGCGCCTCGGTGCCACGGCGATCATCATGGAGCGCTTCGACGCCGAGCAGTTCCTCCGCCTGGTTGAACGTCACCGGGTCACACACTCCCAAGTCGTGCCGACCATGTTCAGCCGCATCCTCAAGCTGCCCGACGAGGTCCGAGCGGCGTATGACGTGTCGTCGCTCGAGACGATCATTCATGCGGCGGCGCCGTGCCCGGTACCGGTCAAGGAGCAGATGATCGAGTGGTGGGGCCCCATCATCGTCGAGTACTACGCGGCGACCGAAGGAAACGGGCTCACGTATTGCGACTCGTTCGACTGGCTGGCCCACAAAGGCACAGTGGGACGGGCACTGATGGGCGAGCTGGTGATCCTCGACGATGGGGGTAAGGAGTGCGAGGTCGGGGCGCCGGGAACCGTGTGGTTTCGGGGGGCGACCAACTTCGAGTACTGGAACGACCCGGAGAAGACGGCCGAATCACGTGACCACACCGGGACGATGAGCACCGTCGGCGACGTCGGCTACCTCGACGAAGACGGGTACCTGTACCTGACCGACCGGCGGACGTACATGATCATCTCCGGTGGGGTGAACATCTACCCGCAGGAAGCCGAGAACCTTCTCGTGACGCACCCGAAGGTGCTCGACGCGGCCGTGATCGGGGTCCCCAACGAGGACCTCGGTGAAGAGGTGAAGGCCATCATCGAGCCGGCGGCGGGGGTCGAGCCGGGACCCGAGCTCGAGCACGAGCTCGTCCAGTTCTGCCGAGCGCACCTAGCGACCTTCAAGTGCCCGCGTTCAGTCGATTTCGATCCCAGTCTGCCCCGGCTCCCGACGGGCAAGCTCTACAAACGAGTCCTGCGTGACCGCTACTGGTCCGAACACCGTTCGAGGATCGTCTGACGGCCACTATCGGCCGGCACTCGTATGGTCCGCGTGTTCCACCTTATGTCGAAAGCCCCGAGGGCGACCGGTCGCTTTCGACATAAGGTGGAACTGAGGTGATGCACCACTCGAGCGGGCGCCATGACCAGCGGGGTCGATCAGCCGCTGGCCCCGAGGCCGCCCAGGGAACCGCCGCCGTCGACGACGAGGACATGACCAGTGATCCACGAGGCGAGGTCGCTGGCGAGAAAGACGGCGGCGTCGGCGATGTCCTCGGGCCGGCCGAGGCGCCGGAGGGGCCACGGCCAGGAGTCCTCGTCGCCGCCCGACTGCCACAGGGCGCGAGCGAAATCGGTCTTGACCAGGCCGGGCGCGATGGCGTTCACCCGTACCTGCGGGCCCAGCTCGGTGGCCAGGTGCTTGGTCAGATGGATGAGCCCCGCCTTGGTGACGTCGTAGATGCCGATCGGGCCCCCGTGGGTCATCCCACCGACGGACGAGATGTTCACGACCGTTCCACCGCCGGCCTGGAGAGCCTGTCGCCAAGCTTCCTGGGTCCACGCCAGAGGTCCGCGGAGGTTCACCTCCATCGTCTTGTCGTAGCGGGGGAGGTCGATGTCGATGGCTCGGCCCAGGTACGGGTTCGTGGCCGCGTTGTTCACCAGGATGTGCAGGCCGCCGAAGCGCTCGATCGTTGCCGCCACGCAGGCGCGGGCCTGGTCCGGGTCGCCGGCGTTGGCGGCGAAGACGGCGGTCTCACCTTCGATGCCCGCCGCCGCCTTCTCGAGCGCGTCCTGCTTGCGGGAGGACAGCATGACGCGCGCCCCGTTCTCGGCGAGCGCCCGGGCGATGGCGGCCCCGATCCCTTTCGACGCCCCGGTAACCAGGGCGACTTTGCCGTCGAGTCTCACGTTGCTGGCCAACTCGCTCCCACCTCGTCGTAGTGTCCGTTACTGCTCAGGAGGCTTCCCATGACCGCTGATGAATGGCTCCGGACCTTCGCCGACGAGCTCGGGGTCCCGCCGCCGGACGACGCGACCGTCGAGCAGCTGCTCGCCCTGGCGGCGGTCGCCGCCCACCAGTCCGAGCGCACGGCGGCGCCCATCGCCTGCTTCCTCGTAGGCCAGGCCGGGGTTGACCCTGTCCGCGCCGGAGCGGTGGCCGCCGGTGTGCACGATGCCGGCGGGGCTCAGTCGTAGTACCGATAGACGACCTCGGCCACACACGCCGGCTTCTCCTTGCCCTGCACCTCGATCGTGAGGCCGATGATCGCCTGCACGCCGCCACCGGCGACGTCCTCCACGCTCTGCAGCGTGGCCGAGAGCCGGAGGTTGGCGCCAACGGGGAGCGGGCTGGGGAAACGCACCTTGTTGCACCCATAGTTCAGGCCCATTGACATGCCCTCGACCTCGAGGATCTGGCTGAGGAGGGCGGGGCCCAGGGAGAGGGTGAGGTACCCGTGGGCGATCGGGCCGCCGAACGGCCCGGACTTGGCCTTCTCGACGTCGACGTGGATCCACTGGTGGTCTCCGGTCGCGTCGGCGAACAGGTTGACCTGTTCCTGGGTCAGCTCCTGCCACTCGCTGTACCCCAGGTGCTCCCCGGCCTTGGCCCTGAGCTCGTCCAGTCCCTTGACGATGGTTGGCATGGGAAAACCATAGGACCGGCCCGCCGAGACGCGCTACTGCCGGCGGAGCCACGTAGCTGTACGCTGGAAACGTGATCTTGGCCCTGTTCCTGCTGTTCGTGGTCTTGTTCATCGCCCTGCCGCTTGCCGGGCTGGCGGCCTGGGCCTTGATCAGCACGGTCGTCGTCGGCCTTATCATCGGCGGGCTCGGTCGCCTCCTCGTTCCGGGGCACCAACCGATCGGGCTGCTCACCACCTTTCTGCTGGGTCTGGTCGGGTCGATCGTCGGTGGTTTCCTGGGCAACCACGTGATCCACACCGGTGGCTTCGTGACGGTGCTGCTCGAGATCGGCGTGGCCGCGGTGCTGGTGGCGACCGTGTCAGGCGTCGAGAACCGGCGCGCCCTCGGCGGAGGCCCGGGCTCCCGCGGTTCGCTCTACTAGCCGCTCTACTAGCAGAGCCCAGGGATATCGGCGGGCAGCGGGGGTACGCTGGCCGTGACGATTGCGAAAGGGAGGGAGCATCGATGGGGGCCACCGAGAACACCGATGTCGTTCGGAGGGGCTACGAGGCGTTTCAGAAGGGTGACCTCGCCGCGTTCAACGACATCCTGGCCGACGACTGCGTCTGGCATGTCCCCGGACGGAGCCAGCTTGCCGGCGACAAGAAGGGTCGCCAGGCGACGGTCGAGTACTACGGCAAGCTGGGAGAGCTGAGCGCGGGCACCATCAAGGTCGAGGTGCACGACATCTTCGGCGACGACGAACACGTCGTCGGACTCCACCGGGTCTCGGCCCAGCGGAGCGGCAAGTCGTTCGAGACCACCGAGGTCATCGTCTTCCACGTCGCAGGCGGACGCGTCACCGAGGCCTGGGAGCACCCGTTCGGCCTGTACGAACAGGACGAGGTGTTCGCCTGACAACGCCATCCGGAGCGAAGACGACGTCGTAGCCCGGGCCGCTCGGCCGCGGCTACGACGGTGCCGCGATACCCGAGGGCTCCAAGCCTGCCTTGGGGGCGCTCCCGGTTTGGTCGACGGGCAGGCGGATGGTGAAGGTCGCACCCCCGCCGTCGGTCTCCGAGACGCCGACGCTGCCGCCGTGGGCATTGACGATGGCGGCGACGATGGAGAGGCCGAGCCCGGCCCCACCGTGCTGGCGGGATCGCGACATCTCGGCACGATAGAAGCGCTCGAACGCCTTCTCGGCCTGCTCGGCATTGAGGCCCGGTCCGTCGTCGGACACCTCGACGATGGCATCGGACGCCTCTCTGGCCACACGCACCGTGCTCCTGGTGCCGGCGGGGGTGTGGGCGCGTACGTTGGCCAGCAGGTTGTCGATGACCTGGCGGAGCCGTGCGGCATCCCCGATGACCTCGACGGGCTCGGTGGCGACGACCTGTGCCGGCCACGACGGGTCAACCGTCTGCGCCGCGTCGACGGCTTCGGCGGCCACCCGCACCAGCTCCACCGGTCGGCGCTCGAGCGGTCTGCCCTCGTCGAGGCGGGCCAGCAGCAACAGGTCCTCGACCAGCAGGCCCATGCGCGCCGTCTCGGCCCGGACCCCCGCCATCACCCGAGCCAGGTCTTCGGGCTGGGCGCGCGCGCCGCGGTCGAACAGCTCGGCGTAGGCGGCCACCGCAGCCAGCGGCGTGCGCAGCTCGTGGGAGGCGTCGGCGACGAAGCGGCGGAGGCGCTCCTCGGAGCGCCGCAGCTCCGCTTCCGTTTGGTCCCGCTGCTTGAAGGCATCCTGGATCCGTTCGAGCATGGCGTTGAGGGCGCGGGCCAGCCTGCCCACCTCCGTCGTCGGCCGGGCCTCGGGCACGCGACGGGTGAGGTCGCCCTCGGCGATGGCGTCCGCCGTGCGCTCGACCTGCTCCAGGGGACGCAGCCCGACTCGGACCACCCACCACCCGAGGGCGGCGGCCGCCGCCAGGGCGCCACCGGTGACGGCCAGCTCGATGAGCAGGAGACGATGGAGGCTGCCCGCGGTATCGGTGAGTGGGGCGGCCAGGATGAGCTGGTCGCCGCCCACGAGGGCCGAGGCCCGAACACGGAACTCCGGACCTCCCTGGTTCGTCGATCCGACGTTGAGGTAGGTCGTCGGCTCTCCGGGGCCCCCAGACGATTGTCCGACGTTGATGTGGGAGGGCAGGGAGGGGGACAACTGCTGCCCGCCGCGCACGAAGGCGGGCACGTCGCCCAGGTTCTGGCCTTCCGGGCCCCGAACCTCGACGAACATCCCGGGCGCCAGACGGGCCACGGTGCCGACGTCGAGGGTCTGCCCACTGTTCAGTGCCTGCTCGAGCGGTGGGTGGGCCGTCTCGAGGGAAGTGTCGACCTGGTTGAAGAGGAAGGACTTGAACGAAGAATAGGTAGCCACGTCCGCGGCGATCAGAGCTGCCAGGGCGACGGCGCCGACGGCGATGAGCAGGCGCGCCCGCAGCGACACTACGACCCTGGCTCTCGCAGCGAGTAGCCGACCAGGCGGATGGTCTGGATCAGCGGAGGACCGAGCTTGTCCAGCTTCTTGCGCAGATAGCTCACGTAGGTCTCCACCACGCTCGGGTCACCCCCGAAGTCGTAGTGCCACACGTGGTCCAGGATCTGTGACTTGGACAGCACCCGGCGCGGGTTCAGCAGGAAGAAGCGGAGGAGGGAGAACTCCGTGGCGGTCAGCCGCAGGGGGGTACCGCCTCGCCAGACCTCGTGCGTGTCGTCGTCCATCTCCAGGTCGGCGAATCGCAGCCGGCCGTCGGTGTCCGTCTCGCCCTGGGTGCGGCGCAGGATCGCCCGGGTGCGGGCGACCACCTCGGCCAGCGAGAACGGCTTGGTCACGTAGTCGTCGCCGCCAATGGTCAGGCCGGCGACCTTGTGCTCCAGGGCGTCACGGGCCGTGAGGAACAGGACCGGCACCCGCAGCCCGTCCTGTCGGAGGCGGCGGGTCACCTCGAGGCCGTCGAGGTCGGGCAGCATCACGTCCAGCACGATGAGGTCGGGCGGGTGCTCCTGGGCCGAGGAGAGCGCCGCCCGCCCCGTGGACGCCCGGGCCACGTCGAAGCCCTCGTAGCGCAGCGACGTCGCCACTGCGTCGACGATCGACTCCTCGTCGTCCACGACCAAGATCCGCTGCGCTGCTCCGTCGCCCATGGGGGTCACCTCATCCTCGCGCCCGGCCTCCCGGCCGACTACTCCCTCGGGCCGGCCTCCTGGCCGACTACTCCCTCGGGCCGGCCGCCTGGCCGATCTTGTACCACAAGGTTCGTCGGGCGATCAGGGAGTCCACTGTGGTCTGGCTGTGTCCCAGCTGGGAATCCCCTCCAAGGCCGGCAAGAGGCCGACTTCTCACCGGGCGCCCAGCGGGCGCCCGGGGCGCGCCAACCTGGCCGGCCGACACTGCCCCGAGGCAGCAGGGGAGGCCGACCCGGGAGGTCGGCCGGAACCGGGAGGTCGACGATGCGTGAAGAAGCGATCAGGGCACGGGCCCTCGGACTGCGACGGGTGTCACGGCTGACCCGCTGGGCGATGGCGGGCGGGCTGGCGCTCACCGGCGTCCTGTCGGCGACGGCCGCCGCGGTGTACTCGGGCCACTCGCCCGCAGGCGCCAGCACCGCCGGTTCGAGCAGCACCTCCAGCACGTCCAGCACGTCGAGCAGCGGGACGAGCAGCGGGAGTGGCCAGTCGTCGAGCAGCGGCCAGCTCCAGTCGCCGTCGAGCAGCCCCAGCTCGTCGAGCGGATCGAGCCACGTCACCTCGGGCGGTTCCTGATGGCTGCGCCCTTGGGACGGCTGGCCGCCGTCGGGCGCTGCGAGCTCCGCGCCCTCGGTACCGGGGCGGTGGTCCTCACCGCGGATTCGCGCCGCCTGGGGCCGGCCCTCGCCGCCGTTGTGGAGGAGGTCGCGGCGATCGACGTCGCCTGCAGCCGTTTTCGGGACGACTCAGAGCTGGCCGCGGTCAACCGCGGCGGTGGCCGTCCGGTTCATGTCGGCCCCCTGCTTCTCGAAGCGGTGGAGACGGCGCTGCGGGCGGCCCGGCTCACCGACGGTGACGTGGATCCCACCGTGGGCGATGCCATCCGGGTCCTTGGCTACGACCGCGACTTCGGCGCCGTGGCGCCGACCGGCCGGCCACTGGTCCGCCTCGCCGCCGTACCGGGGTGGCACCAGATCAGCGTGGACCGGCGTCGCCAGCTGGTGGCGATGCCTCCCGGGGTGAGCCTGGACCTCGGCGCCACGGCCAAAGCGCTGGCGGCCGACCGGGCTGCCAGTCGGGCCGCGTCTGCCGCCGGCTGCGGGGTGCTTGTCAGCCTTGGCGGGGACATCTCGACCGCCGGCGAACCGCCGGGCGGGGGCTGGTCGGTGCGCGTCGCCGACTGGCACGCGGCGGGCCCGGAGGCCGAAGGTGAGATCGTCGAGGTGTCCTCAGGTGGCGTGGCCACGTCCTCGACGACGGTCCGACGGTGGTCGCGGGGCACCGAAGAGCTGCACCACGTCGTCGATCCGGCCACGGGCCGCTCGGCAGAGGTCGTCTGGCGAACGGTATCGGTGGCTGCCGCCACCTGTGTCGACGCCAACGTGGCCGCCACCGCGGCCATCGTCCGGGGGAATCGGAGCCCGGCGTGGCTGGCCTCGTTGCGTCTTCCCGCCCGCCTCGTCCGACCCGACGGTTCCGTGGTCAGAGTCGGGGGCTGGCCTGCGCCGGAGGTGGCGGCGTGAGCGGCAAGGCGCTGTGGTACCTGACCCGGGGCAGCGGGGCCGTGAGCCTCGTGCTGCTGACCCTGGCCCTGGTGCTCGGCATCCTCACCTCCTCGCGGTGGGTGCGCGACCGCTGGCCGCGCTTCGTGGTCGAGGGACTGCACCGCAACTTGTCGCTCATGGCGACGGTGTTCGTCGGCATCCACATCGCCAGCGCAGTGGCGGACGGCTACGTGCCGATTCGCTGGATCGACGCCGTCGTGCCGTTCGGCGCCGCCTACAGCCCCTTCTGGTTGGGCCTCGGTGCTCTGGCACTCGACATCTTCGTCGCCGTGGCCGTCACCAGCCTGGTGCGGGCCCGCCTCGGCTACCGGGCCTGGCGCAGTGTGCACTGGTTGGCCTACGGCTGCTGGGGCCTGGCCATCGTCCACGGCGTCGGGATCGGAAGCGACCGGGGCCAACTCTGGATGCTCACCCTCGATCTCGTCGCGGTGGCTTCGGTGCTGGGCTCAGT
This sequence comes from Acidimicrobiales bacterium, assembly GCA_036270875.1. NCBI lineage: Bacteria > Bacillati > Actinomycetota > Acidimicrobiia > Acidimicrobiales > Acidimicrobiales bacterium. The sequence goes on along the minus strand of DATBBR010000032.1, from coordinate 6,251 downwards.
CGCGTGGCGGGTCGGCCGTCGTGGCCGCGGTCCGGTGACCGCCGGCGAGCGGGTCCTGGAGCCTCAATCGACGTAACGTCGTCGGTCGTGAACGACACCGTGGGATACGAGATCGACGGGCACGTGGCGACCATCACCTACAACCGCCCCGAGGCGCTCAACGCCGTCAACGGAGAGATGCGGCGGGGGCTCAACGACGCGTTCGCCGCCTTTCGTGACGACGAGGGCGCGTGGGTGGCCATCGTCACCGGGCAGGGTCGGGCGTTCTGCGCGGGGGCCGACATGCGGGACGGGGGCGCGGCAGCGGGGGAGTTCGCGGGGTCGTTCTGGGAGAAGCCCACGCTCAACTCGTTCGAGAGTGGGTGGGAGATCTTCAAGCCCGTCATCGCCGCCGTGAACGGCCACTGCCTGGGCTACGGGCTCACATTGGTGACGTGGTGCGACTTCGTGATCGCCAGCGAGCGGGCCGAGTTCGGCTTTCCCGAGGTACGCCTCGGCGTCCCCACGATCGTGGGGGCCATCCGCCTTCCGAAGCGGATCAGCTGGCAGTACGCCATGGAGCTCCTTCTCACCGGCGAGCGGGTCGACGCCCACCGGGCGAGGGAGATGGGCCTGGCCGGCTGGGTGGTGCCCCACGAGGATCTCATGGCCGAGGCTCGGCGCCTGGCTGACCGACTGGTCCGGGCTGCGCCGTTGGCGGCGCGGGCCACCAAGGAGGTGGCGGTGCGCTCGGAGCACCTGTCGTCTCTCGAGGCGATCCGCTTCGGGGAGACGATGCGCAAGGTGGTGGCGACCACCGCCGACGCCGCCGAGGGGCTCGAGGCGGCGCGAGAAGGCCGGTCACCTCGATGGACGGGCCGCTGAGCTCTGACCTCAAGCCGGTCTCCCAGGCCGGCCGGCGGACCTCTGGCTGGCGGGCGGGCCCGACTGTCACCTCAGGACGGGCTCGATCTAGCCTCGATCGTCGTGCAGCCGTGGCGTCGACCGGGGGAAGCCGAGCGTGCTCGCGGCGCGGGCGGCCAAGATGGGGACCGGTCGCCTGGAGACCGGGCAGGCATCGCCAGCGGCGACGCCCAACGAAGACCCGAGCCGATGACCCCCGACCGGTCCGCGCTTCGGGCACTCCCCGCGCGCAGGCGGCTGCGCAGAGGAGGGGCCTTGGGCATGCTGGCGCTCGCCCTGGCAGTGGCGCTCGTCGCCTCTGGCTGCGGTGGGCCGTCATCGGCGTCACCGTCGGCGCCGTCGCCCTCGTTCGGAATCGTCCAGGACCGACCGGTGCCCGACGTGCCACTGGTCGACGAGAGCGGCCGGCCGACCAGCCTCTCCGCCTTTCAGGGCAAGGTCGTGGTGCTGGCCAACTTCCTTTCGCTGTGCCAGGACGAGTGCCCGATGATCACGGGCGCGTTCATCGCCATGCAGCGCGACGTGCAAGCGGCCGGGCTCGGCAACAGCGTGGCCTTCGTGGAGGTCAGCGTCGACCCTGGTCGGGACACGCCCGCCCGGCTGGCGGCGTACTCCCAGCAGTTCGGGGCGACGTGGCCGCTTCTGACAGGGACCCCATCGGACCTGAGCCGGCTATGGAGCTTCTTCGGCGTCTCGTCCCAGCAGGTCCCCGAGGATCAGCCGCCCAAGCTCGACTGGTGGACGCACCAGCCCCTGACCTACGACGTCACCCACACCGACGGCTTCATCCTGCTCGACGCCAACGGCCACGAGCGCTTCATCACCTCCAACCCTCCCGACCTGCACGGCCAGCTCGGTGCCCCGCTCAAGGGACTGCTGAACGACGGGGGCGTTCACAACCTCGAGCACCAGCAGTCGCCATCATGGACCGTGTCCCAGGCCCTGGGTGCCCTGGGCTGGCTCGTGGGGCGGGCCATCCCCTAGCGGGCGCGACCGTTGCGTTCGACCCGGGTACCCGGTACCCTCACGATCGGCACGGAGGCGGGTATGCGTCTTCGCTGAGCAGTCCGGAGTGACCGTCGCCTGGCCTCCGGTGGCGGGACGGCCCGGTTACGACAGGCGGCATGGCGGGCCGGGGGGGCAAGTCGATGAAGACGGTGGATCCGCTGCTGAAGAACGAGTACTCGAAGCGCGTCTACGCGCGCTTGGGGCTCCGCAAGCCGTTTGCGACCCAGCACCAGACGCGTCACTACCGCCTGCCGGTGCTCCAGGAGAACGGTGGCCATGTGGTGATGCGGCCCTACTCGGGCCCGGAGATCCCCTCGACCGAGTGGACGAGCCTCGAGTACTCGACACCACCGACCGACCCGACGACCTGGTTCGCACCGCTGGCCACAGCCAACGGCGAGAACATCCTCCGAGGGTTCTGGGACTTCGGAAAGCCGGATCTCGACGGTATCTGGACGTCCAACGCCGCCCGGGCGCCAGGCCTCGTCCGCTACGTCGACTCGCTCGGCAACCGGTTCGGGCGCATCCAGGTCATCCGTCAAGAGCCGACCTCGATCAGGGAGGCCCGCTGGGGCCTTCACCTCGACGACAACAACCGCCTCAACCCCATGGTCAGCGGGTGGGTCGTCAGGCTGTGGTTCCAGCTGACCGACGATCCGGACAGTGCCCTGGTGCTCCGGCCCGGTCAGTTCGACCGGGCCAACGAGGTCCGCGTCCCGCTGCACAAGGGCGCCCAGATCCTCATCGACTCCGAAGCCGTCTTCCACTCGGGCTACCACACGGGTCCCGACCAGCGGTACGCGCTGATCGTCAGCCTGGAGAGCACCGAGCATCTGGACGACTGGGTGCGGAGCCGGCTGCCGTAACGAAGAGCCCAACGGGTTCTTCGCCACCCCCCGGCGGGGACAACTGCATGACCTTGGGTTACCCTTAGAGGTCCTGAACCCCAAACGGGGGGCAAAGGGGGGAAGAAATGGGCAACGGACGCATGGCGGACGCTGGCATTCGGCTGAACAAGAACCTCGTGGTCAGTGGGGCGGTGCTGGTTGGGATCGGGGGTTTCCTGGCGGCAACGGGACTCCTGCTTGGCAGCACTGCGTTCGCCTCGGCGATGCGCCAATGGGTCCGCCAGCTCGATCAGCCGCCGAGCGAGATGGCGCGGCAGAAGTGGAACCAGGCCAGGGCGGCGACGCTCGCCGGAGCAAAGGCCTGGCAGGGGGATTCCGGCTAGCGAACCAGTCCGTCAGGACCAAATCATCCGACCAGGGTGATGCCGGCCGCTCGAGGCGACCGTACCGTTCTCGATGGTGAGGGCGCTGTTGACGCCCCCTCTCGACCACTGAGGAGGCACAAGGAATGCAGACCCAAAGGACCCAGTCGGATCGTGGGGCCGGGTGGAGAGTATTCGCCGGCATCATGATGGTGATCGTCGGATTCCTGAACCTCATCGACGCCATCGTCGCCATCACCGACGCGAACTACTACCAGCGCGTGGCGAACAACAACGGCATCAGCCTGCCTGTCACCAACACGATCCATACCTGGGGCTGGGTAGAGCTGGCGTTGAGCGTCATCCTGATCATCGCCGGGTTCGTCGTCCTGTCGTTGGGACCCGCGTTCATCTCTCGCACGATCGGCGTCATCTTCGCCAGCCTGAACATAGTCTTCCAGCTCGCCTATCTGGCTCACTTCCCGTTCTGGTCGTTCACCATGATCATCATCGACATCCTGATCATCTACGGACTGATCGCTCACGTGGAGACCTACGAGACGCGGTGAGTGACGGCGGAGCGCAGAGCAGCGGCGACGTCACACTTCCGGTGGTCCATGTTCGGGTATATCCGGAGCACCTGGCCTACTTCGCCGCCCTCGGCGTGCTCACCGCGCTCGAGGTCATCGAGTGGCCCTTGACCGCGGTGATGATCGGCGGGCAGATCCTCGCCACACATGCCCACCGCCGGATCGTGCGCGAGCTCGCATCGGGGGTCGACGAGGCAGTCTGAGCCGCCGCCGCAGCCAGTGCGACGAGCACGCTCAGTGATGGAACGAGCTCTGGTGCTCGCCGACGCCTCCGCCGGTGCGGTCGAGCGCCTCCACGCCGCGGCGAAGATCGTCCAGGAAGAGCTCGGCGGCGTCCTTGCTGCCTTGGCGGACGACCACCCGAGCAGCGGCGAGGTCGGTGCGGTTGTCGGGAAACGTGTACGCAGGTACCTGCCACCCACGCGCACGCAGATGGGCCGAGAGGTCGAAGACGTCGAACGCCGTGCCCGGCTTGGTCGTGAAGGCGAACACCGGCAGCTGGGAGCCGTCGCTGAGAAGGTCGAACCGGCCCGTGGCGGCGATCTCGGCCGACAGGAACATGGCCACGTCCCGGCACCCCCGCTGTACCGCCCTGAAGCCATCCCAGCCCAGGCGGAGGAAGTTGTAGTACTGCGCCACCACCTGAGATCCCGGGCGGGAGAAGTTGAGGCCGAAGGTGGGCATGTCGCCACCCAGGTAGTTCACACGGAACACGAGCTCCTCGGGAAGGGCAGCGGCGTCACGCCACACTATCCAGCCCACCCCTGGGTACACGCGTCCGTACTTGTGCCCCGAGACGTTGATCGAGGCCACCCGGGGGAGCCGGAAGTCCCAGACGACCTCCTCGTCCAGAAACGGTGCGATCATCGCACCCGAGGCCCCGTCCACGTGGACCGGGATGTCCATCCCGGTGCGGGTCTCGAGGTCATCCAGACCGGCAGCGATGTCGGCGACCGGCTCGTAGCTGCCGTCGAATGTGGACCCGAGGATTGCCACCACGCCGATCGTGTTCTCGTCGCAAGCGTCGATTGCCTCGGACGCGCCAAGGTGGTACCGGTCGCCCTCGATCGGGACGAGGCGGGGTTCGACCTCGAAGTAGTTGGCGAACTTCTCCCAGCACACCTGGACGTTGGCGCCCATGACGATGTTGGGGTTGGTGGTGTCCTTGCCTTCCGCCCGGCGACCGGCACGCCAGCGTCGCTTCAGTGCCAGGCCTCCCAGCATGCAGGCTTCGCTGGAGCCCGTCGTCGAGCAGCCGGTCGCGCCGCCCTTCTCGGGCATGTGCCACAGATTTCCGAGGATGTTGACGCAGCGCGTCTCGATCTCTGCGGTCTGCGGGTATTCGTCCTTGTCGATCATGTTCCTTGCTGCGCAGTCGAGCATCAGCCGGTCCGCCTCGGGTTCCATCCAGGTGGTGACGAAGGTGGCCAGGTTCAAGGAGGCGTTGCCGTCGAGCATGAGCTCCTGATGGATGAGGCGGTGAGCGGCTTCCGCGGGCATCGGATCATTGGGCAGGTGAAAGCGCGGGACCTCGTCGCGCCCAGTGTCGAGCTGAAAGAGAGGATCGCCGCGAAGCAGCTCCCTCTCCGCCTCTCCCTTGCCATGGACCGCCATCAGCACTCCTCTCGTTGCCAGCCCTTCGGTTTCATACCACTTCTCACTCTCGAGTAGTCCGGGTCGAGGGCTCGGACATCACCCTCACCGGGTGATCCCTGCCGCGCATCCGTGCCCACGCCCACCCTCAGCCGTAAGCTGCTCCAATCGCTGACATCGACGCTCCGGAGCCCCAGGGGGAGGGCAAGGATCGGCGGGCGGGTCGGGCCTGGCGCCAGCTGGCCAGGCGGCTCGAGCGCGGGGACACCTACGTCGCCGTGCTCGGGCTGTTGATCGCCACGTACTTCCTGGTGTCGCTCCTGCCCGACGCGACCTGGAGCCGGCTGGTCCAGGAGCTGGCGGTCGGAGCGACACTGCTGATCACCCTGCGGACGTCGCACGCGAGGGCCCGCCTCCAGCGGCTCGCCCGGGCGGGGGTGGTCGTCGGTCTCGTGCTGACCCTGGTCGGCTCGTTGGTCGGGAGCGCGCTCGCCCTCGTGCACCTGGTGTTCATGCTGCTGCTGCTGGTGACGCCGTTCGTGATACTCAACAGGATCCTGCGCCACTCGACCGTCAGCATCGAGACCATCGCCGGGGCGATCGACGTCTACGTGCTCCTGGGCCTGATCTTCGCCATGCTGTACCGGTCGATCGCGGCGGTAGCGGGGACGCCGTTCTTCTTCAGACCAACCACGCCAGTGGAAATCAGTTTCTCTACTTCAGTTTCGCCACCGAGACGACGGTCGGGTATGGGGACCTGACGGCGGCGACGAACATCGGACGGTCGATCGTCGTTCTCGAGGCGCTCATCGGTCAGATCTTCCTGGTGACTCTGGTGGCGCGGCTGGTCTCGCTCATGGCGACCAGGGGAACCCACGGGAACGAAGGGGAGTAGGCGCTACAGCCCGGTAGTGGCGGTCACCCGGCCTGTCTTCACGGCGTCGGCG
>DATBBR010000031.1 GCA_036270875.1 Acidimicrobiales bacterium | reverse complement strand
GGCGGCACGTAGATGAACGAGCCACCCGACCACACGGCCGAGTTGAGGGCGGCGAACTTGTTGTCGTTGGGCGGGATGACCGTGCCGAAGTACTGCTTCACGACGTCGGGGTACTCCCGCAGGGCGGTGTCCATGTCGCAGAACAGGACCCCCTGGCTCTCCAGGTTGTCCCGGTTGCGGTGGTACACGACCTCCGACTCGTACTGGGCGGTGACGCCGGCCAGGTACTTGCGCTCGGCCTCGGGGATCCCGAGCTTCTCGTAGGTCGCCTTCACCGAGTCGGGCAGCTCGTCCCAGGCGTCGACCTGCTTGTCGGTCGGCTTGATGTAGTAGTAGATGTCGTCGAAGTCGATGTCCGGCATGTTCTTGGCGAACCAGGGCGCCATGGGCTTGCGCTCGAAATGCCGGAGCGCCTTGAGCCTCATGTCCCGCATCCAGTCGGGCTCGCCCTTCATCCAGGACATCTCCCGGACGATGTCGGCGTTGACGCCCTTCTTGGGCTTGAAGATGTAGTCCTCGACGTCGCTCCAGCCGAGCTTGTACCGGCCGAGGTCCAGATCGGTGGTTGCCATCAGGCGATCAGCCCCTTCTTGGTCGGCTCGACCCGAATTTCTCCTACGTACATAGTAACAACTCCCACCGGGCCGAGGAACCGCCGACGCCCATCAGACTATGGGCATCTCGCCCCCTCCGAGCCACCCCCCGGGTCGCTCGGCCGGTCCTATCCTCTCGAGGCGATGTCGATCCCTGACCGCACCCCAGACGCCCCCGCAGCTCCACCGACGGCGCCCCGCCGCCCGACCCTGCTGCGGGCCCACGGCGACGAGCGTCTCGACGACTGGTACTGGCTGCGTGAGCGGGACGATCCCGACGTGATCGCCTACCTCGAGGCCGAGAACGCCTACACGAAGGCGGCGATGGCGGACACCACTGCGCTGCAGGACACGCTCTACGCCGAGATCGTGGCCCGGATCCAGGAGACGGACCTCTCGGTCCCGGTCCGAAAGGGACCCTGGAGCTACTACTCGAGGACGGTCGAGGGCCGCCAGTACGCCATCCACTGCCGCCGTCCGGCCCGACCCACTGGCGAGGCCGGTCCGACGGACCCGGCCCCCCTACCGGGCGACCCGGCGGAGGAGATCCTGCTCGACGAGAACGAGCTCGCCGCCGGCCACGAGTACTTCTCCCTGGGCGGGCTGGCGGTGAGCCCCGATCACCGGTTGATGGCCTTCGCCGTCGACACGACCGGCGGCGAGCGGCACCGGATCCGGGTGCGCGACCTGAGCACGGGCACGGACCTCCCGGACGAGGTCGAGGACGTCTACTACGGCCTGGCGTGGGCCAACGACGGCACCATCCTCTTCTACACCCGGCCGGACGATGCCATGCGCCCCCACCAGCTCTGGCGCCATGCCGTGGGCACCGCAGCAGAGGCCGACGTGTGCGTCTACGAGGAGCCCGACGAGCGCTTCTACGTGGGCGTGTCCAAGACCAAGGACGACGCCTTCGTCGTGCTGGAGCTCGAGAGCAAGGTGACCAGCGAGGCCCGCGTGCTCAGCGGCGACGATCCTGACGGCGACTTCCGGATGATCGAGCCCCGCCGGCAGGGCGTGGAGTACACGGTCGAGCACCATGGCGGGCGGTTCCTCCTCGTCACCAACGCCGATGCCGAGAACTTCCGGCTCGTCGAGGCACCGGTGGAACGCCCGGGGAGGGACGCCTGGCGGGACGTCGTCGCTCACCGGCCTGACGTGAGGCTGGAGGACATCGATGTGTTCGCCGAGCACCTGGTGCTCTATGAGCGGGCGGACGCCACCCGGCGTATCCGGGTGACCCGCCTGCGTGACGGTGCTTCCCACACGGTCTCCCAGCCCGAGTCGGTGTCGACTGCATGGGGTGGGCCCAACCCGGAGTTCGGATCGAACGTCCTCCGCTACGACTACAGCTCCCTCGTCACGCCCCGGTCGGTCTACGACTACGACATGGAGGACCGCGGCACCCGGCTGCTGAAGCGCCAACCCGTTCTCGGGGGCTACGACCCCGCCCGGTACCGGACCGAGCGGGTCTGGGCCACCGCCGACGACGGCACGAGGGTTCCCATCTCGCTCGTCTACCGGGAGGACCGGGCGCCCGACGGGCGGGGACCCGCGCTGCTCTACGGCTACGGCGCCTACGAGCACAGCCTGGACCCCCTGTTCTCGTCGCTGCGCCTCAGCATGCTGGATCGCGGCTTCCTCTACGCCATCGCCCACGTTCGCGGTGGAGGCGAGCTGGGGCGGCGCTGGTACGAGGACGGCAAGCTCCTGCACAAGACCAACACGTTCACCGACTTCGCGGCCTGCGCGCGCCACCTCGTGGCCGAGGGATGGACCTCGGTGGACGGGCTGGTAGCTCGGGGCGGAAGCGCCGGCGGGATGCTCATGGGCGCCGTGGCCAACCTGGCACCCCGGCTGTTCAAGGCGATCGTCGCCGAGGTCCCGTTCGTCGACTGCCTCACCACGATCCTGGACGACTCGCTGCCCCTCACCGTGCTCGAGTGGGAGGAGTGGGGCAACCCGAAGGACGACGCCGAGGCCTACGCCAACCTCAAGTCCTACTCGCCCTACGACAACGTGACTGCGGGTCCCCACCCCGAGATGCTGGTCACCGCCGGGCTCACGGACCCGAGGGTCAGCTTCTGGGAGCCGGCGAAGTGGGTGGCCAAGCTCCGTGCGACCGACCCCGATGCCCGGGTGCTGCTGAAGACCGAGATGGGCGCTGGTCACCAGGGTCCGTCGGGACGCTATGACGCCTGGCGGGACGAGGCGTTCGTGCTCGCCTTCGTGCTGCGCTCGGTCGGGATCTCCGCCTGACCGGTCAGGCCTGAGAGAAGGTGAGGTTGTAGGTCGTCGCTGATTGCGGCAGCAGGACGCCGCCGCCGTTGATGCTCACGTTCACGTTGGATGCGGCTCCGATCCGGACCCAGACCGGCGCGTTGTTGGTGACCGTCTGGCTCTGACCCTGGGTGAGAAGGCCCTGCCAGAGCACCTGGCCGAACGGTCCCGTCCCGGAGACGACCTCCATCCAGACCCGCCCGGTGGCCACGGCCGACAACGAGACCTGACTGGCGTTGACGTTGTACACCGCGCCCTGGTCGTCGTGCGAGACCAGCGTCAACGGCGACGGCGGCGGTGCTGGCGCCGCGCTCGCCGGCGGCCTCGCCTGGCGGCTCTGGGGAGCCTTGTTGGACGAGCTGGACATGGTGGCGATCAGGACGCCGGCGACGACACAGGCGACCACCACGATCGCCGCCAAGCCGGCGGCGAGACCGAACCGCGGCCCTCGTCTGGCCCGCTGGACGAACGGCAGCCCGGGCTGTTCGGCCTGGCCGGAGTCCGAGGGCGGCGTCTCGCCTTCGGTCGTCTCCACCGCGGGACCGGGGGCGGTCGTGACCGCTGTGCCATCGGCCGTCATGACCTTCATGTCCTCGTCCGTCGGCTCGTCGCGAACCGCGGTGAGCCCTCCGTCGTCGGGTCTGGCGTCGGCAGCGGGCGGGACAGGGCGACGAACCGACCCGACCCGACCGCGCGCCCCTGAGGCGACCCGTCCCGTCGCATGCACGGGCGCCAGCACGCGGCCCCACAGCCTGGATCGAGTGCGCGCCCGTGAACGCGACCGGGCCTCGGACCTGGAGGAGGCGGACCAGTCCTGGTCGCCGATCGTCGGCGGCCTGGGCAGCGTGGTCGGCCCGGTGTCGGGCTCTTCCCCCAAGCGTTCCCCGTCGGCCCATCCGTTTCCGCCGGTCGTCCGGCGACCGTTGCCCCAGCCACCGGGTGTGCCGCGGTCGCCGTTGCCGTGTCCGTCGCCATTGCCCCACCGTCCGCGGGCGCCGCTGCGGACGGATTCGGCGACGCTCGGTGGCACCGTGACGGGACCGGCTTGGCCGGTGTCGTCGGCGATGAACACGAAGGCCGGCTTTGCCGTCTCTGCGTCGCCGTCCGATGGGCTCTGAAGTGAGTGGGCAGGCTCCCACGACGGTCCCGATCCTCCCGCGCCCCGGCGCGCGTCGACGCCCACAGGCTCGTCGGCGGGCTCGGAGCCGACGGGCTGGACGGGTGGCGGAGGCGGCGCAGGCAGGGTCGCCCCGGTCGGCTCGGCCCTGAGGATCCGGATGGTCTCCTCGCGCTGCACCGTCGCCTCGGGGACGGCCCTGACCGCCTCGCGGGCCGGCGGGGCTGGCGCGGGGAAGCCCGAGCGGTCGTCGACCGATGACTTGACGTGCGCGCTGCCGTCCGCCCCGACCTCAGCGTGCTCCGACCCTAGGGGGCGCCCGGCTACCGACCGCAGCACGTCCATCGCCTGCTCGTGGTGCTTGATCGACCGCCGCTCTCCCAGGGACACCCAGGTCAGACGGGACAGCACGATGGCTACGACGAGCAGGACCACGACGAGCAGCAAGACGCTCATTGTCCTAGTGCCCACCTTTCCCGACGGGGGGTCCGCGACCCCTGCGGGATGTCATTCCCGTTCCCGTACACGAGACTCCATTGAACCCAATAATCGGACACTGCGTGTGTCACAGACCGCCGGGCCCAAGGAGAGACCCGCCAGTCCCTCGCAGCAGCCTAGACGCCCAGCGCGCCGGAGCCGCTCATGCGCGTAACCCCAGGGTCGGCCGCAGCCCGGCCGGGAGGTCCGAGCGGCGGGGGTTGGCCCGGTCCCGTTCGGAGACGACAGGGGCGCTCACCCCCCAGTCGGCGCCGATCTCAGGGTCGTCCCAGGCCACCCCCAGCTCGTCCGCCGGGTTGTAGTACCCGTCGACCAGATACGTGAGAGTCATGTCGGCCAGGGCGGCGAACCCGTGGGCGACACCAGGAGGGATGAAGACGCCGACCGCGTTCCGCTCGCCGAGGTCGAGAGCCATGGTCGCGCCGTCGGTCGGCGACCCCTGACGGAGGTCGTGGAGCACCACCCGGGCATCGCCCCGCACCACGTACCAGTAGTCGGCCTGATGGAGGTGGTAGTGCAGGCCGACCAGGGCGCCGGCCCGCTTGTCCGAGCAGCTCCCCTGGACCATCTCGCGCCCCAGGGGAAACCACGATCGGCGGTAGGTCTCCAGGAACCGGCCCCGCTCGTCCCCGTGGACGTCGGGCGCCACGACGACGACATCCACGATCTGTTCAGCGGCGGCGATGGTGGGCACGACGGCGAGAGACTAGGCGCTCACGCCTCGAAGCGGCCGAAGCCTCCCCGGTAGAACACGAGCGGGTGGCCGTGCCCGACGCCCATGTCGAGCGGGCGGCCGATGGCGACCAGATGGTCCCCGCCGTCGTGCGCCATCTCCAGGCGGCACTCGACCCAGGCCAGGGCGTCCTGCAGGACCGGGGACCCGGTCGTGCCCGGGCGCCACCCGACTCCGTCGAACTTCTGCTGGCTCTTGGTGGCGAACACCCGGGCCAGCGCCTCCTGGCTCTCCGACAGCACGTTGGCGCAGAACACGCCCGTCTGCTCGATCCTCGGCCAGCTCTGCGAGGTACGGGACGGAGCGAAGACGACCAGGGGTGGCTCGAGCGACAAGGCGTTGAACGCCTGGCACGTGAACCCGGCAGGCCCGTCCTCGTCGGCGGTGGTCACCACGGCGACACCGGTGGCGAAGTGCCCCAGCACCTCGCGATACCGAGCCGAGTCGAACGTCGGCGCTGATCCGCGCTGCAGATCGTCCTGCGCCGCCACGGTCAGGGACGCGGGAGCTCGATGACCAGGCCCTCCGAGGCGGCCACCACCTCGTCCACGCCGCCGGACGCGTCCGAGATGCGCCGGGCGTTCCGCAGGAGGCGGTCAAGGTCGTCGTCGTTGTGGGCGGGGTCGTGATGGAAGAGGGCGAGCCGGTGGGCGCCGGCCTCCTTCGCCACCAGGAGGGCGTACTCGACGGTGCAGTGACCCCAGTGGGCCTTCTCCCGGAACTCGGTCGGGGTGTACTGGGCGTCGTGGATCAGCAGGTCCACGCCGTCGCACAGCTCGAGCACGCTGTCGGCAACCCCGCGCAGCGAAGGCGGGGCTTGGTGGTCGCTGACGTAGGCGATGCTCTGGCCCCCCGTCTCGACCCTGAAGCCGATGGTCGGCCCGCAGTGCGGGACAGGCCGGATCCGCACCTTGGCCGCCCCGACGGAGAGGTCCTCGTCGACTACGTCGTGGAAGCGGATGTCGCCCCGCAAGTCGCTGAAGTGCACAGGGAAGTAAGGGGGTCGCATGAAGTCCCCGAAGACATCGTGGAGGGAGCCCTCCTGCTGGGGCGGCCCGTAGACGTCGAGCCTGGCGCCGACGCGATCGATGGGCGGGAAGAACGGAAGGCCCTGGACGTGGTCCCAGTGGATGTGGGTGAGGAACGCGGTGGCAGAGAAGGTGCCGTCGGTCGGCTGGTGCTCCCCGAACTGTCGCAACCCGGTCCCCAGGTCGAGGACGATGGGCGGCTCGCCCGGGGCGTCGACGACGACGCAGGCGGTGTTGCCACCGTAGCGCCGGTTCGCTTCGCTCGGACAGGGGCACGAGCCTCGCACCCCGTAGAAGGTGACTTTCAGGACTGCCCCCCTTGGACTGAACAGGAGGTTACCCGTATGTGTCCGCCCCGAAAATTCACTGTGACATATGTCTCACGGAACGGCGGCGACCCACAGCCCCGAACTGTCAGTCCCACACGTCTTCGCGGTAGGGACGGCGACGCGCCGGGGCGTGGTCCCGCTTCCAGACCATGACCTTGCGGCGGAAGTAGCAGACCTCCTCGCCCCGCTGGTTGAAGCCCTTGGTCTCCACCGTCACGATCCCCCGGTCGTCCTTGGAGCGCGATGGGACGACGTCGAGGATCCGGGTCTCGGCGTAGACGGTGTCGCCGTGAAAGGTCGGGAAGCGGTGGACGAGGGACTCGACCTCCAGATTGGCGATGCTGGAGCCGCTGATGTCGGGGACGCTCATCCCGAGCACCAGCGAGTAGACGAGGTTGCCGACGACGACGTTGCGGCCGTGCACCGTCTCGGACTCGGCGAACCACTCGTTGATGTGCAACGGGTGGTGGTTCATGGTGATCATGCAGAACAGATGGTCGTCGTACTCGGTGATCGTCTTCCCGGGCCAGTGCCGGTAGACATCGCCGACCCGGAAGTCCTCGAGGTACGCGCCGAAGGGGCGCTCGTGGACCGTCATGGCGTCGGCACCGACGGCCTGGTGCTGAACCCGAGCTCCCAGCTCTCGTCAGTCTCCCCGTCGATGCTGAGCCGCCAGGTGTAGCGCGAGCCCGCCTCCAGCGGGACCGGGCCCAGGTTGACGGCTAAGGCGACGTCGCTCGGGCTGCCCTCGGGCACACCGGTCGGCCGTCCCACGTGGAAGTCGCCCCGCACCTCGACCGCACGCGGGCCCTCGGGGGTGTCGATGTTCACGTCCCGCCCGTCGGCGTCGATCAGGTAGAGCTCCCAGTGGTGGGGCTGGAGCGCCTCGTGCCAGCCGACCTCGATCTTGAGGGCGACGGCCGAGGGGGCCGGCTCGGGACCGATCATGCTCCAGCCGGCCCCGAGGATGAAGAGCTTCCCGTCGGCCACCTGGGCCGAGTCGCACAGCAGCATGGTCACCTTCACGAGCGGCCACCGTAGCCCGCGGCTCGAGGGGCCCGTTCTCAGAGGGAACGGCGACGGAGCAGGCCCCGGGCGATCACCATGCGCTGGATCTCGTTCGTCCCCTCGCCGATGATCATCAGGGGGGCGTCCCGGAAGTACCGCTCGACAGGCAGCTCGGTGCTGTACCCGTAGCCGCCGTGGATGCGCATCGACTCGGTGGCGATCTCCAGCGCCGCCTCCGACGCGAAGAGCTTGGCCATGCCCGCCTCCACGTCGGCGCGCTCGCCAGCGTCGAGCTTCTCGGCGGCCGAGCGGGTCAGGAGGCGGGCCGCCTCCAGCTTGGTCGCCATGTCGGCCAGCTTGAACTGAATGGCTTGGTGGCGGGCGATCGGCACCCCGAAGGCCTCCCGCTGCTGGGCGTAGCGGATGGCCGCGTCGAACGCCGCTCCCGCCACCCCGCAGGCGCGGGCGGCGATGTTCACCCGCCCGAGCTCGAGCCCGCCCAGGATCTGGGGCAGTCCCTTGCCGAGCCCCGCCTCTCCTCCGAGCACGGCGCTGGCGGGCACCACGTGGCCGTCGTAGGACATCTCGACGGTCTCGACACCCTTGTAGCCGAGCTTCCCGATCCGCCGGGACACGGTGATGCCACCCGAGCTCGGGCCGGGCTGCTTCTCGACCATGAAGCAGGTGACGCCTTCGGGCGCCCGGGCGGCCAGGGCCACGAGCCCGGCCCGCTCGCCGTTGGTGACCCACATCTTCGTGCCGTCGAGCACGTAGGTGTCGCCGTCCGGCCGGGCCCGGCAGCGGAGCGCGGCGGTATCGCTGCCGGCGTCGGGCTCGCTGAGCGACAGCGCCCCCCGGACCTCGCCCGTGGCCAGGCGAGGCAGCCAGGCGGCCTGCTGCTCGGGCGTCCCGTGCCGATCGAGGAGGGTGGCGACGATCATGTGGGTGTTGAGCACGCCCGTGAGCGACATCCAGCCCGCGGCCAGCTCGGCCACGATCCGGGAGTAGGTCACGGTGTCGAGGCCGAACCCTCCGTGCTCGACTGGGACCAGGCACCCGAAGAGGCCCAGTTCGCGCATGGCCTCCACCAGCTCGCTCGGATAGGCGTCAGCGTGCTCGAGCTCCGATGCGACCGGGTTCACCTCCTTGGCCACAAAGGCGCGCACGGCCTCGACGAGGTCGTCGGCCACCACCGGATCGGTTCGGCTCGGCACGGGCGACAGGCTACCGTCGGGCATGCCCGTGGCCATTGGCGAGGTCGGCGAGGCGGTAGAGCCTGCATGACCGAGCTGGGGCTCCGAAATGACGTCTATCGCCGCCCCCTGGCCACTGCCCTGGAACGGCTGGGCGTCGGAGAGGGCTGGCGCTGTGTCGATGTCGGCGCGGGCGGCGGTGACGTGAGCGTGGCCCTGGCCGAGATGGTGGGACGCACGGGGCGGGTGTACGCGGTCGACAACGACCCTCGCGCCCGGGACGAGGTGGCAAAGACCGCCGCGGCCCACACCCAGGTGCTGGCCATCACCCAGGCCGGCGAGGACCTGCTGCTACCCGAACCGGTGGACCTGGCCTTCTGCCGCTTCGTGCTCATGCACGTGATCGAGCCGGCGGCCGTGCTGAGCCGGATGGCCAACGCCGTTCGGGCGGGTGGGTGGGTGGTCGCCCAGGAGCCGATCACCAGCGCCGGCAGGGTTGGCGGCAACCCGCTGTCCATGCCCGACGCTCCGCACCCCGACCTCGGCGCGGTGCTGCCGGCGCTGGTTCGCCGGGGCAAACTCGAGCTGGTCGACGCCTGGGCCGAGGCCCCTGCTGGTGCCGGGCCGGGGCCTGTGACCGACTATCTCGCCAGCCTCACCGACGTCGACCCGGGAGACGACGCGGTCGTTCTCCCTCCACTCGTCACGGTGCTGGCCCGCCGACAGGATCGGTAACCTGCGCGGCATGATCCCGCCCGACCTGGATGCCGCCGCCCTCGTCGTCGAGCAGGCCACGGCCGCCGTCGAGGCCGCGGCGAGACACCTGGCGGCCGCCGGCGGTCCCGACGAGCACCAGGTCGTCGCCTACGACCTGGCCCATGCGGCCGCGTCCGTCGAGTGCGCCCGCGCCGTGCTCGACTACGGGTCGAAGGGCGAGGTCGAGGCCATGCTGGCTTGCGCGTTCGTGGCCGACGCCGTCCAGGACCTCCTCGCTCGGACGCTGGGGCGGGAGGACGAGTGGGGGACCGAGCCTGGGCACCTCGACGCCACGCTGCCGTTCGTCCGGGCGTACCGGTCGTCCGGGGTCCTGGCCGACCTGGCCGGGGAGGAGGGCCCGCGACACCTCGACGCCGACTTCGAGATGGTCCAGGACACGTTCCGCCGGTTCGCCGAGGACCGGATCAAGCCCGTGGCCGAGGCCATCCATCGTCACAACGAGGACATCCCCGAGGAGATCATCGCCGGCCTGGCCGAGATGGGCGCCTTCGGCCTCTCGGTGCCGGCCGAGTACGGCGGCTTCGCGGCGGGCGGCGAGAGCGACTACATGGGCATGGTCGTCGCCACCGAGGAGCTGTCCCGAGGGTCGCTCGGGGCCGGCGGCTCGCTCGTGACCCGGCCGGAGATCCTCACCCGGGCCCTCATCAAGGGCGGTACCGAGGAGCAGAAGCAGCACTGGCTCCCCAAGCTCGCCAGTGGCGAGGCCATGGCGGCCGTGGCGGTCACCGAGCCGGACTTCGGCTCGGACGTCGCCGGCATCAAGGTCACGGCCGAGCGCGGCGACGGTGGCTGGGTGATCAACGGAGTGAAGACCTGGTGCACCTTCGCGGCTCGGGCCGACGTGCTGATGCTGCTGGCCCGCACGGATCCCGACCGGGCCAAGGCCCACCGCGGCCTGTCGCTGTTCGTGGTCCCCAAGCCCCGCGGCGACGGTCACGGTTTCGTGCTCACCCAGGACCCCGCAGCCGAGGGTCGGGCCGGCGCGCCCGGACGTCTCGAGGGCCGCCCCATCGACACCATCGGCTACCGGGGGATGCACTCGTATGAGCTTGCGTTCGAGGGCTGGTGGGTCCCCGACGACTGCCTCATCGGAGGAGCCGAGGGCCAGGGAAGGGGCTTCTACTACCAGATGGAGGGGTTCGAGAACGGACGGCTTCAGACCGCGGCTCGCGCCCTCGGCGTGATGCAGGCCGCCTACGAGGCGGCCTACGCCTACGCCACCGACCGGGTGGTCTTCGGGTCCCCGGTGCTCGACTACCAGCTGACCCGGGCCAAGCTCACCCGCATGGCGGTCATCATCCAGGCCAGCCGGCAGTTCGCCTACCAGGTGGCCCGGCTCATGGCCAAGGGCGAAGGTGCCCTGGAGGCGTCCATGATCAAGGCCTACGTGTGCCGGGCGGCCGAGTGGGTGACGCGCGAGGCCATGCAGATCCACGGCGGGATGGGCTACGCGGAGGAGTTCCCGGTGAGCCGGTTCTTCGTCGACGCCCGGGTCCTTTCGATCTTCGAAGGGGCCGACGAGACCCTCGCCCTCAAGGTCATCGCCCGCCGGCTGGTGCGCTCGGGCTCCTGAGAGGCTCAGCTCTCCACGGTGAGGCCCCGCAGGTAGAACCAGTAGGTCCTCCAGCGGACCACGCCGGTGATGGGCACCGACAGCAGCGTCCAGAACATCTCCCACGTGCGCCGGTACCCCTCCAGGCGGCCGAGCTTCTGGCGCTTGGTGCGATGGGTCACGCCGCGCATGATCCTGGCCGTCGTCGGCAGGCGCCTCTCGGCGATCACCTCGTTGATCATGATCTCGATCGTGTAGCCGTCCCGCTTCTCCGGTGGGATGGCCTCGAAGACCCAGCGCGGCACGACCCGCTCTCCTGTCGTCGGGGGTAGCCGGAGCACCAGCGGGTTCCACGCTCCGTAGTCGAACCAGCCCACCGACATCGTCGCCGTGCCGTCGAGGAAGGGGCGACAGATCTGCTCGAGGTGATCGCCGGTCAGGCCCAGCAGGTCGCCGTCGACGAAAAGCAGGGCGGGCGCGTCCGAGGCGGCAACCCCCGCCTCCATTGCGTGCGCCTTCGAGCCGCCTGCCGCCTGGCCCGCGTCGCCACGATGGATGACCTTGGCCCCGGCGGCAGCCGCCCGCTCGGCGGTGTCGTCGACCGAGCCGTCGTCGACCACGATCACCTCGCGCACGGCGGAGCACCGCCGGCACGCCTCGACGACCGTCGCCACCGTGGCCGCCTCGTTGCGCGCCGGCACCACGGCGTCGATGCCGGGTCGATCGAGCGGGTCGTCAGGCATGGTCGGGGTCGTGGTGACCCCGCTAGCCGGAGCTCGGGGTCAGCCCCGCCCGCTCTCCCCTGGTCACGAACTTGACCGCCATCTTGCGGCTGGCCTCGTCGATCATCTCGTCGCCGAACATCACCGCGCCCTTGCGATCGTCCTCGGTCGCCTGGCGGTAGGCGGCGAGGATCGCCAGGGCCCGGTCGTACTGCTCCTGGGTGGGCGAGTACACCTCGTTCAGCACGGTCACCTGGTCCGGATTGAGCGCCCACTTGCCGTCGTAGCCGAGGGTCCGCGTCCGCATGCAGTACTCGCGGAGCGCGTCGAGCTCTCTGATCTTGAGGAAAGGACCGTCGATGACCTGCAGGCCGTTGGCTCGCCCGGCCATGAGGATCTTGGAGAACACGTAGTGGAAATGATCGCCCGGGTACTCAGGGATCGAGACCCCTCCGGTCAGCACCGGCATCTCCATCGAGGCGGCGAAGTCGGCCGGCCCGAACACGATCGTCTCCAGCCGGGGGGAGGCGGCGCAGATCTCCTCGACGTTGATGAGGCCCCGGGTGGTCTCGATCTGGGCCTCGATGCCGATGTGACCGGCGGGCAACCCGGCGTTGGCCTCGACCTGGGAAAGAAGGAGGTCGAGAGCAACGACCTCGGCAGCCGACTGGGTCTTGGGCAGCATGACCTCTTCGAGGCGCTCCCCGGCGTTGCCGACGACCTCGGCGACGTCGCCGTAGGTCCACTTGGTGTCCCAGGCGTTCACCCGTACACACATCACCCGCTCGCCCCAGTCCTGGTTCTTGATGGCGTCGACCACCTTGGAGCGGGCCGACTCCTTCTCGAGGGGCGCGACCGAGTCCTCGAGATCGAGGAACGTCATGTCGGCCGCCACCGTGGGGGCCTTCTCGAGGAAGCGCTCGCTGGAGCCGGGCACGGAGAGGCAGGAGCGGCGGGGCAGATCCCTGGATCGCGCTGACATGGAACGGATGCTACGGGCGCCCCCGCACCGCCGCCAAGCCGTGCCGTTGGCGGCGAGGGCTCAG
The DNA here is from genome assembly GCA_036270875.1 of Acidimicrobiales bacterium. NCBI lineage: Bacteria > Bacillati > Actinomycetota > Acidimicrobiia > Acidimicrobiales > Acidimicrobiales bacterium. The sequence continues at coordinate 76,597 of DATBBR010000031.1, read as the reverse complement.
TGCAGCTCGTCGCGCAGGAAGGGCAGCACCTTCTCCCAGGCCTCCCGGGAGGCGGTGGCGTCGAACACCTCGGGCCGGTGGTCGTTGAAGAAGGCGTGCTGCGTGCCGGGATAGATGTACATCCGGGCCCGCTTGCCCAGGCCCGTCAGCGTGTCCTCCAGCTCTCGCGCCGCCTTGGGACCGGCCATGTCGTCGTGCTCGGCGAAGTGGCCCTGGACGGCGGCGTCGAGCTTGGAGTAGTCGGGCTGGAGGTCGGGCCAGGGGATCAGCCCGTAGAAGGGAACGACGGCCTTCACCAGATCGGGACGTTCGCAGGCCAGGACGAGCGCCAGCCCGCCACCCATGCAGAACCCGATCACGCCCACCCCCCGGCTCGAGGAGCGCGCCTTGACCGCGTCGACCGCGCCGCTCATGTCCTTGGCCGCCTGGTCGAGGCGCATGGCCATCATCAGCTTGCCGGCCTCGTCGGGCTCCCGGGCCTGCTGACCGTGGAAGAGGTCCGGCGCCAGGGCCACGAAGCCCTGGGCGGCGAAGCGGTCGCACACCTCCTTGATGTGGTCGACCAGCCCCCAGTACTCCTGGATGACGACGACGCCCGGGCCCGTGCCCTCCGTGGCCAGGTAGCCCTGGGCTGTGCCGCCGTTGCTCGGGAACTCGATGATCTCGCCCATGAACTGGGACGCTAGCGGCCAGCGAGCGGGAGGCTCAGCCGACCTGCCGGAGCAGCTCGGGGGTGACCGGGCAGTCCATCCGCCGCAGGGCCTCGGCCGGTGCCTGAGCTCCCGAGGGTCCGACGATGCAATCGACGAGATCAACGGGAACGATCTCGTCCTCGCGATCCCAGGGCGGATCGGGATCATCGTCGAGGCGCCGCCACACCGCCTCCCCCAGCCGGGCGGGCAGCACCCGTCCGGTGCCGGCGACGACCCAGACGGGTCGTGATGCCAGCCGGGCCACGGAGGCGGCCGCCCTCGCCCCGGCGACCGAGACGAGCTGTCTTCCGCTCAGCAGCGAGGCCTCCAGCACGGCCAGGTCGGCGTCGACCACGGCGCTGCCCAGGCCCGACTCGGGCACCTCGAGCACCTCGCTCCCCGACGACCGCAGGCGCCGGGCCAGGCTCGACCCCTCGCCGAGGGTGTCGACCAGGAGGACTCGTAGGTCGCCACGACGGACGAGGGCGCGACCAACCAGCTCGGGCCAACCGAGCACCACCACCGTCGCGTCGCCGGGGATGCGATCGGCCAGGGCGAGGGGCGTGGGGTCGGACTCGAGCTCGTCCGCCACCTTCCACACCTCCTGCTGCGGATCCGTCGCGGCCAGCACCCGGCACGCCAGCGACCACAGGGGCCCCGCGGTCGGGTGGCGATCGACCAGGCGCCGGCAGGCGGTGACGAGCGCCGCGGGATCGTCGGCGAAGCCCGCCAGCGCGTGCGCCGCCTCGGCGGCGAGCGATCCCGGACCGGCTCCCTCCGCCCTGGCCACGTAGCGGAGCCGCTCGATGGGATGCACCATGGCGACCTTACCAACGGGCACCCCTGGTTCCCCCGGCCCCGACCCGTGCTCAGCGCACTATGCCGCCTCGGGTCATGGCCTCGACGTCGAGGGCCTTGTCGACCTCGTCCTCGCTGAGCAAACCCATCTCGAGCACGACGGTGCGCAGGTCCTTGCCCTCTGCGATCGCCTTCTTCACCACCCTGGCCGCCTGCTCGTAGCCGATGTAGGGGTTGAGGGCAGTGGCGATGGCCGGTGACGAGAGGGCGTAGGTCCGGCACCGCTCCTCGTCGGCCTCGATGCCGGTGACGCATCTGTCGGCAAGGGCGCGGCTGGCGGCGGTCAGCAGGCGCACGGACTCGAGCAGGTTGCGAGCGATCACCGGCAGCATCACATTGAGCTCGAAGTTGCCCGCCGCGCCCCCGAAGGCCACGGCGGCGTCGTTCCCGATCACCTGGGCGACGACCTGGCAGACCGCCTCGGGCACGACCGGATTGACCTTCCCGGGCATGATCGAGGATCCGGGTTGGAGGTCGGGCAGACGGATCTCGGCCAGCCCTGCCCGGGGGCCGCTCGCCATCCATCGCAGGTCGTTGCAGATCTTGTACAGGGACACGGCCACCGTGCGCAGCACGCCTGACGCCTCGACCAGTGCGTCGCGGGTGCCCTGGATCTCGAAGTGGTCCCGTGCCTCGGTCAGCGGCAGCCCCAGCCTGGTGGCCAGCTCCTCGATCACGCCCGACGCGAAACCTTCAGGGGCGTTCAGGCCGGTCCCGACCGCGGTGCCCCCGAGAGGCAGCTCGCCGACTCGCGGCAGGGAGTCGCGCAGGCGCTCGACGCCGTTCTCGGTGGCCGAGGCGTACCCGCCGAACTCCTGCCCGAGGGTCACCGGGGTGGCGTCCATCAGGTGGGTCCGGCCCGCCTTCACCACGGGGGAGAAGCGGCGACTTCGCTCGCGCAGGACCTCGCAGAGGTGCTCGAGGGCGGGAATGAGCCCCGACACGATCTCGCGGCAGGCGGCGACGTGGATGGCGGAGGGGAAGACGTCGTTGGACGACTGCGAGGCGTTGGGCTCGTCGTTGGGTCGGATCTCGCGGCCCAGGCGCTCGCCGGCCAGATTGGCCAGGACCTCGTTCATGTTCATGTTCGAGGAGGTGCCGGATCCCGTCTGGAACACGTCGGCCGGGAAGTGGTCGTCCCACCGGCCGCCTTCCACCTCGATGGCGGCCTGATGGAGGGCCTCGGCGACGTCGGCGTCGATGACCCCTAGCCGCGCGTTGACCTGGGCGGCCGCCGCCTTTATGGCCGCCAGGGCGGCGATCAACGAGCGATCGATGCGCATCCCCGAGATGGGAAAGTTCTCGACCGCTCGTTGGGTCTGGGCCCCCCACCGGGCGGCGGCCGGAACTCGGACCTCGCCCATCGAGTCGTGCTCGACCCGCTGCTCACCACCGGCTGACACGTCACTCATGCTCGGCGACGGTAGCGCCGGGCGTTGCCCTCGGTGTAAGCGACGAGGGCCCCGGGCTGTGCTTGGCAACGAGCTAGCTCGTCATACACAATTTGCTTGGCGTGGGCTTGCATCGAAAGGAAGCCCCGTCGTAAGTTGCTGATCCGTTGTGCGACTCGCCCCACGGATCGCGCCGGCGACGACTGCCCCCTGGCGTCGCTATGTCGCCCTTGCCGCTTCGGCCATGACCGTCGCGGTCTACCCGCTGGCTGCCGGGCCCAAGCCTGCGGCGGCGGATCAGGCTGGAGACCTGCAGGCCCAGGCTGCCGCGCTCGCCGCCCAGATCGACGTCCAGAACGCGCAGCAGGACCGATTCGCCGAGCAGTACGACCTGGCTCGTATCCGAGCAGATTCGGTGTCGGCCGAGGTGGCGACGGCGAAGGCCCAGGTCGCCGAGACCCAGCAGCGGGTGAGCGCCATCGACGATCGGCTACGCCAGGACGCCGTGAGCTCCTTCATGGACGGAGGGACCTCGCAGCCCACCGACGTGCTGCGGGACACGCACTTCGACTCCCTGGTGCGCCAGCAGTACCTCGACGTGCTGGCGGGAGACCAGCACCAGATCGTGGGCCGCCTGCGCCAGGCCCGTCAGGCCCTCCAGGCCAGGCAGGCCGCCCTCGAGCGGGATCAGCAGAGCGCGCAGGCCGCCCTGACCTCGGTCGCCAGCGCCGGCCAGGCCGCCGCCGCCCAGACTGCCGCCGAGGAAGCGACCCTCTCTCACGTGAAGGGCCAGCTCGTCGGCCTCGTGGCCCAGGCCCAGCAGCAGCGTCAGGCGCCGCAGGCCGTCGCCGCCAGCTCGACGCCGCACGGGGCCCCGAGCCATGGGGGGGCGCCGGCAGCTCCCGCAGCCGGGCCGGCCCCGCCGCCCAATGGCGGAGCGTCGGCGGCGGTGTACTGGGCCGAGCAGGAGGTGGGCAAGCCCTACCAGTACGGAGGGTCCGGGCCCGACTCGTTCGACTGCTCGGGGCTCACCATGTGGGCCTGGGAGCATGCCGGCGTCTCACTGCCCCACTCCTCGAACCAGCAGTACGACGTCACCACGCGCGTCTCCCAGAACGACCTGCAGCCTGGCGACCTCATCTTCGAGGACTGGGGCGGCGGGGGGCCCGCTCCCGGCCACGTGGGCATCTACGTGGGCAACGGCCAGATGGTCGTCGCTGAGCACACGGGCACGAACGTCCAGTACGCCCCGGCCATCCGCTCCGCCTACTACGGCGCCGGCCGGGTCCGCTAGCACGGCGGCGCCTGCTTCGCCGAGCGGCTGAGAGACTGACCCCGTGAGGGCAGCCACGATCTCAGCCGGTGCCCTGGTCGTCGCCGAACGGCCCGATCCGGTTCCTGGCACGGGCCAGCTCCTGGTGCGAACGCGGGCAGCCGGCGTCAACGCCGCCGACCTGCTCCAGGTCCAAGGCCTCTACCCCGCTCCCCCCGGCAGCCCCGAGGACATCCCGGGGATGGAGCTGGCGGGCGAGGTCGTAGGTGTGGGACCTGACGTCCAGCGGTTCGGGCCCGGCGACCGCGTGATGGCGGTCGTCGGCGGAGGTGCCCAGGCGGAGCTCGTCCTCGTCCACGAGCGAACAGCTCTGCCGGTCCCAGACTCCTTGCCTTGGGATGCCGCCGGTGCCTTCCCCGAGGCCTTCACGACTGCACATGACGCGCTGTTCACCCAGTGCCAGCTGGCAATCGGCGAGCGCGTGCTCGTCCACGGCGCAGCCGGTGGCGTGGGCACGGCCGCCGTGCAGCTCGCCGTGGCGGGAGGAGCACGGACCACGGCGACCGTCCGGCACCCCGAGCTGCGCCCCGCGGTCGGGGCCCTTGGCGCCGAGGCCGTCGGCACCGACGACTTCGTCGAACGGGGACCGTTCGACATGGTCCTGGAATTGGTCGGAGGACCCAACATGCCTGCCAACCTGGCGGCCCTGGCCACCGGAGGGCGCATCAGCGTCATCGGGGTCGGTGCCGGCACCACCGCCGACATCGACCTGCGCACACTCATGATGCTGCGGGGCCGCATCGTCGCATCCACTCTGCGGGCCCGTCCGCTCGAAGCCAAGGCCGATGCGGCGCGCCGGCTCGAGAAGCACGTCCTGCCGCTGCTCGCCGACGGCCAGCTGCAGGTGCCCATCGCTGCTCGCTTCGATCTCGACCACGTGGCCGAGGCCTACGACCGCTTCGCCACCCCCGGCAAGCTGGGCAAGGTGGTCGTGCTCACGGACGGCTGACGAACCCGGCTGACAGCCGGATGCTCAGATCGCCGTCCATCCTCCGTCCACGGTGAGCACCTGACCCGTCACGTAGCTGCTGGCCTCGCTGGCTAGGAACAGCAGGGCGCCGTCGAGCTCCTGCAGCTCGCCCGCCCGGCCCATCGGGGTCTTGCGCCTGATCCACCGCTGCCCGCCCTCGTCGGCGAACATGACCTCGGTCATCTCCGTGCGGAACCACCCTGGAGCCAGCGCGTTCACCCGCACGCCCCGGCGCGCCCACTGGGCGGCCAGCTCCCGGGTGAGGTTGACGAGACCCCCCTTGCTGGCCACGTAGCCGGCCTGGGGGATCTGCCCCGACCCCACCAGCCCGAGCACGGATGCCACGTTGACCACCACGCCGCTGGCCTGCTCGAGCATCTGACGACCGACGAGCTGGGTGAGGACGAAGGCGGCGGTGAGATTGACGCCCAGCACCTGTCGAAATTGCTCCGCAGGCTCGTCCTCGGCCGGCACTGGGTCGGAGGTGCCCGCGTTGTTGACCAGCACGTCGATGCGGCCGTGCCGATCCAGGGCCACCCTGACCAAACGTTCCAGGTCCTCGTCGCGGCTCACGTCGCAGGCGACCGGCACGGCGTGGTCCAGCTCGGACGCCAGGGACTCGATGCGATCGGCGCGCCGGGCGGCCAGCACCAGGTGGCCGCCCGCCCCGTGCAGGACCCGCGCCAGGTGCTCTCCGATACCGCTCGACGCCCCTGTAAGCAGCACCACCCGACCGTCGAGGCGGAACCGGTCGAGGGGCTCGACCGTCGGCTCGCTCACCTACGGGTCGGCCGCGGGGCTGGTGTGGTCGAGCTCGTGGGAGTGGTCTTGCCCGCCAGGGCATCCGCTCCCGGCGTGGCCGACAGGACGACCGAATCACGAGTGCTCGCCTCGAAGCTGTGCCCGGTCGTCCACTGCATGCTCGGGAGCAGCTTGGTCCCGTTCTCCGGCGCCGCGGGGAGGCCGGGGGCCTGGGCGTAGGAGATGTAGTTCACCCAGGCGCTGTTGATGTCGAGCTCCATGGCCCGCACCGCTCCGGCGTGGGCCAGCACCTGAGCCAGCGTGTACACGCTGAGCCCGGGACCTCCTGCGTACAGGAGGGCACCGTTGGCCGTGACGCCCACACCCGAACGCCAGGCGAGGACGGCGTTCCCGAACGTGGCGCCCCAAGCGACGTTGGAGTCGCTCTGGAGACCCGGCACGGGGGCGCCCCCGTCGACGACGAGAGCCAGGTTCTGGCGGACCGACGCGATGTCAGGACCCATGACGGCGTCTCTCCCCCACTTGGCGACGGTCGGCACGCCATTGGTCCGGATGACCAGAGAAGCGGCCCCGTCGACCAGTGGCTTGGCGAGCCGGCCGTCGGTGTAGTAGCCGCCGCGGGAGTCCTGCAGGCGGAAGCCCGAGTTGAAGGCGCCCAACATGGCAGGGCGCAGCTCGGGGGGGACCGGCGTCATGGTCGGCCAGCTCCCGCCGGGGACCTCCGACCCGGAGTACAGCTTGGCCCGGAGCAGCTCGGTGTCCATCCACGCCACCCCGGTGACCAGGCTGGTGTGGACGGGGTCGGGCCTGACGTAGGCGGAGTACGCCGCCGGCAGGCCTCCCACCAGACGGCCGATGGGATGCCAGTCTCCCTCGCCGGGCAGAGGCGGGTTGGCCAGCGGTACGACGGCAGCCGGAGCTGGCAGGTGGGGAGGACCCTTGGCGGTCGGCGCCTTCGTCGACGGGCTGGAATTGGGGATGAGACCCGGCGCCGGGCGCCCGCCCTTCGGCGGCTGGTGGTGCAGGTACCACTCGCGCTCCACCCAGCGGACGATGCCGGCGCCCCCGTGGTCCCGCACCCACTCGGTGGCGTTGGCACCGAGGCCCCCGCCGCCGGGAACCACCAGCGCGTGGCCGAAAGACCAACCGAACCAGGTCAACGCGACGATGAGGACTGCGGCGATGGCGCCACGACCGGCCCGGCCGCGCGTCGAGACGCCGTTCCAGAGCCGCGGCCGGCGGCGGTGCCGACGCCGGCCCTCACGCGGCGGCGGAGCCGCGGGCGGAGGCCCGGGCGGCGGCGGCGTGTCCGCGCGGAGGTCGAGTCGGGTGTCCAAGTCCTCGGACGTCACAGGAGAGAAGTATGGCCAAAGATCGGGTGGGAGGATGGTTCATGCTGCGCCAACAGGCGCGACGGGCAGGACCGAGACCCGTCGTCTCCCGATCGCGCCAACGGGTGTGCTGCCTGGCGCTCGGCGTGGCGCTGGTCGCGGCAGCCTGCGGCGGCCCGGTGCGACACGCCGTTGTCCGTCCCGGCGCCCCGGCGGCGACGTCGACCAGCCTCCCGGCACCGGTGGGCGTCGCCCACGTGATGCTCGTGGTCCTCGAGAACCGGGAGCGGGGAGCCGTGATCGGCGACCCCGGGGCGCCGTACCTCAACGGGCTGGCCAGGCGCTTCGGCACGGCTGAGAACGCCGTCGCCACGACCCATCCCAGCCTTCCCAACTACCTGGAGCTGCTGGCCGGCACCACCTTCGGCATCGACTCGGACTGCGGCGGCTGTCAGGTCGACGGATCGACCCTGGTCGACCAGCTGGAGGCCAAGGGGATCGGCTGGAAGGCGTACATGGAGGCCATGCCGGTGCCCTGCTTTCGCGGCGTCTCCCACGGCACCTACGCCAAGAAGCACGATCCGTTCATGTACGTCTCGCACCTCGCCGACGACCCGACGCGCTGCCAACGGGTCGTCCCCTACAACCAGCTGTTGCCCGACCTCACCAGCGGCAGCGCCCCGCCCTTCCTCTGGGTCACACCGGACCTCTGCGACGACGGGCACGACTGCTCTACGGCGATCATGGACTCTTGGATGGCCAGGAACCTGGAGCCGGTGCTGGCATCCAGCTGGTTCAGGGACCACGGGGTCGTGATCGTGACGTTTGACGAGGGCACCTCCGGCGCATCGTGCTGCAACGGTGCTCACGGCGGTCGTATTGCCACGATAGTCGTTGCCCAGGGAGCGCCGGGCGCCCTCCGGTCGACACTGCCGGTTGACCACGCCGGCACGCTGGCCACCATCGAGGACCTCTTCGGTGTCGCCCACCTGCGCGACGCCGCTTGCCCCTGCGCCGGCGTTCTGACACCGCTCCTCTAGCTGGTCACAGGTCGAGGTCGAGCTGGGCCGGCGACGGCTGCTCGGGGGCGTGCGTGGTGTTCGGGCTCGCCTGCTCGAGCGGGCGCCTACCCGGGGCGAGCGCCCGATCGGTCCTGGACGGTCGGGTCGCCCCCGCGGGGGAGCGACGACCTCGACGGGTCAGGGCGGCGCCGACCAGGCGGGCCACGAGGGCGCTGAGCTGGCGCTGGTCGGCACTTGGGATATAGGCGCTACGCCGGTAGCGCCGGTGGTAGCTGTCGACGAGGTCGGGATAGGTCCGCTCCAGCCAGGCCAGGTAGTGCTGCCGCACACCCGGACGCAGGTGCAGGGCGTTGGTCGACACCGACACGGCACCGGCCTCGACACAGGCGTCCACCACCGCCTCGAGCTGGTCGGGATGGTCGGAGAGACCGGGCAGCACCGGGGCGATGAGCACCCCGCACGGCACGCCCGCCTCGTTGAGCCGGGCCACGGCGGCGACCCTCTGGCGAGGGTGCGGCGTCCCCGGCTCGCTGGTCCGCCACACATCCTCGTCGAGCGTCCCGATGGACAGGTTGGTCCTGACGCTCGTCTTCCTCGCACCCTCGGCCAGGCGGTCGAGGTCGCCGAGCACGAGCGTCGACTTGGTGAGAATCGAGAACGGGTTGCCCGCCCCGACCAGCGCGTCCACGATCCCCCTCGTCAGCCGGTACTTGCCCTCGGCGCGCTGGTAGGGATCGGTGTTGGTTCCCATCGCGATGGGCTCCCCGCGCCACCTCGGGTCGGCCAGCTCGGCCCGCACCCGCTCGACCGCGTTCACCTTGACGACGATCCGCCGGTCGAAGTCCTCCCCGATGTTCAGCCCCAGATAATCGTGCGTCGGCCGAGCAAAACAGTAAGCACAGGCATGGCTGCATCCTCTGTAGGCGTTGATCGTGTACCGGAACGGCATGCGCGATGCGGCGGGGACCTCGTTGATCACCCGGCGGGCGTTGACATGGAGGAATTCGAGTCCCTTGTACTCGCCTTTGCCCACGTGGCGGTCCAGCAGCTCGTCGTCGCCAAAGAGGGCCGGCTGCCCGCCGTCGTCCTCGGCCAGCCGCCACCGCAGGCGGACGGGGACCCCACGGTCATCGCTCACGACCGGATCCTAGTCGAACGTCTGTTCGAGAGCCAGCTTGCGACGATCGGCCCGGCGCCGGGCGATTGGTCCCGCAGGGGGTGCATACTGATACTGCGTGGCGCGGCGCGCCGACCGGAGTCCTGGAGAGCCGATTGAAGCCAATCCCCGTCGACTTCCACATCGGAGCCCTCCAGATCCACACGTACGGGATCGGGCTGGCGCTGACCTTCTGGTTCTCCCTGCGCTACTTCGAGCACCGCCTGCGCAAGTACGGCTACCCGTGGCGCTGGGCGACCGGGATCTTCCTGTGGATCGTGGTGTCCGCCATTGTCGGGGCCCGGGTCGTGCACGTGATCGCCAACATCAGCTACTACTCCAACAACCCGGGCGACATCCTGGCCATCTGGCACGGGGGGCTGTCGTCCTTCGGGGGGCTGCTCTTCGCTGTGCCGGTCGGCATCGTGCTGGCCCGCCGCCGCTGCCCCGAGCTCCCCACCAGCCAGGCGCTCGACGTGGTGGCCCCTGTGCTCGTGGCCGCGTGGGGCGTCGGGCGGCTCCTGGGACCCCAGCTCATGGTGAACGGCGGTGGCCACCCAACGAACGCCTGGTATGGGCTCGAGTACGCGGGCCAGGTGGGCAAGCGCATCCCCGTCCCGGTCTTCCAGTCGCTCGAGTGCTTCGCCATCCTCGGGATCCTGCTCCTCCTGGAGCGTTGGACCCGTGGCCGCCCGGTCGGGCTGCTGGTGTGGTCGGCCGTCGCCCTCTGGTCGCTCACGCGGTTCACCGACGAGTACTTCTGGCTGGCGGTTCCGCACCTGTGGGACGCAGTCGAGGTCGTGTCGCTGATCCTCAGCGCCGCCGGGTTCGTCGCAGTGGCCGTCTTGTGGCGACGCCGGCGCCGAGTCGAACCGGCGCGCCCCGAAGACGGCGCCCCCGAGCCCGGACCCGGCGCCGAGGTCCCGGCCGCCACCTGATCGCCCGATTGACGGCGTTCAGCTAGAGCGGGGCGAACTGCCCGGGGCGGCGGCCGGGGCCCGGCGGGCCGGCGAAGGCCTGGGCGAGCTCCATCCACTCCCGAGCCCTCGACCCCTCGGTGACCACGTCGGTATCGGCGAGGTGTCGTCGCTGGGTCACGACCAGGCAGAACCCGAGCGCCGACCCTCGGACCGTGTCGACTGACCCCTCTGCATCCCAGGACCAGCGCTGACCCGATGGGGCCACCAGCTCCACGCCGACCGGCTCGGGGGGCAGCTGGCGACCTCGGACGGAGTAGCTGAACGGTCGCGAGCGCACGCCGATGTGCGCGACGTGGCGCAGGCGATCGGTCGGAGAGCGGACGACTCCGAGCCCGTCGACGACGTCCTGGCCGTGGGCCCAGGCCTCCATGAGCCGGGCGGTCACGAACGACGCCAGGCTCATCGGCGGCCCGTACCAGGGAACCCGGGCGGCGGGATCGGCACCGGCCACCGCAGCCAGCAGGTCCTGACGCCCCCGTCGCCACACCTCGAGCAGCTCCGGACTGGTCATGGTGCGAAGACGATCGAGGTGATGGGCCGTGAAGTCGCCACCCTGGGCCAGCGCGGCCTCCACCTCGGCTCGGAACCGCTCCGGCGCCGTGAGAGCCGTGGTGGCGGCGGCATCGAAGTAGGCCAGGTGCCCGATCTGGTCGCCCACGCTCCAGCCCACGGCGGGCGTCGGGCGACTCCAGTCCGCATCGTCGAGACCGCTGACGAGCGTGTCGAGCTCCTCCTGCTCGGCGACCAGGTCGCCCCGAATGTCGTCGATGCTGGCCATGACGAGCCGACCGTACCCCTCCCTTTATGCTTCCGACCAGGAAGCGGCGTGAGGAGGTGGCCGCGATGTCCAGGTCGACAGCGCTGATCGTGACCGACGTGCAGCGGGACTTCTGCCCTGGGGGCTCGCTGGCCGTCGAGAGGGGCGACGAGGTCGCCCGCCGCATCACGGCGTGGGTCCGTGGCCACGGCAACCTCTACGACGTCGTGGTGGCCACCAGGGACGAGCACGAGGCGCCGTGGCACCACTTCACCGATCAACCCGACTACCTCAACACCTGGCCGCCGCACTGCGTGATCGGCACGGTCGGCGCCGAGCTCCACCCTGACCTGCACTGCGACCCCGACGCCATCTTCTCCAAGGGGCGCTTCCGGGCCGCGTACTCGGGCTTCGAGGGCACCGACCCCGAGGGGACCTACCTCGAGACCTGGCTGCGGCGCCGAGCGGTCGAGGATGTGCACGTGGTCGGCCTCACCAGCGACTTCTGCGTGGCCGCCACTGCATGGGACGCCATCCACGCCGGCTTTCGGACGACCGTGCTGGAGGATCTGTGCGCCGGGGTCTCGCCCGTCACCACGGCGACGGTCCGGGCCGAGCTGGCGGGTGCCGATGTCGCTTTCACGGACAGCGAAAGCATGGCCGGTGTGACGCGACCGGCGTGAGCAGGTGGGCCCCGACGGGCCCAGACGGTTTCGGCAGTGGGGACGGAGGGACTCGAACCCTCACTACGGGCGTTTTAAGCGCCCCGCCTCTGCCGGTTGGGCTACGTCCCCGTCATCCTCGCCCTCACGATAGGCGCCTCCCGGCGGCCTAACATGACTCCCGTGGCCGCCGGTGACAGGTTCGTGGAGGCACCGAGACCAGCGGCCCTCGTCCCGCTACGGCCCAGGGAGGCCGACACCGGGGCGGGGCTCGAGGATCCCCGGCTGTCCGATGTCGACGAGTGGGGTCGCTCCGAGCACATGCGGGCCGTCGCCCGCCAGATCTACGGACCTCTCTACCGCCAGTGGTTCCGGGTGGAATGGCAGGGGTTGGAGAAGATCCCGACCAGCGGTGGCGCGCTCCTCGTTGCCAACCACGCCGCCGCCATCCCATCCGATGCCCCCGTGATCATGCACGGCATCGAGGAGGAGCTGGGTCGGCCCGTCTACGGCCTCGCCGACCACATCTTCAAGACCTTCCCGGTCATCGGCACGATGTGGTCGCGGCTGGGTGGTGTGGCCGCGCACCCCGAGAACGCCTTCCGGCTGCTGCGCGAGCAGCGGCAGCTGGTCCTTGTCTTCCCCGAGGGCACCAAGGGTCCGGGCAAGCTGTACCAGGACCGCTACCGACTGCGCCGTTTCGGGCGCGGCGGGTTCGTCGAGATGGCCATGCGGGCCGGCGTGCCCATCGTGCCCATCGCCGTGGTGGGGGCCGAGGAGTCGATGCCGACCCTGGCCAAGGTCCCCGCCCTGGCCCGCGCCCTCGGCGTGCCCTACGTCCCGATCACCGCCAATCACCTGGTGTTCGGGCCGGTGATCGGGACCGTCGCCTACTTCCCGGCCAAGTTCAAGCTCCGGGTGCTGGATCCCGTCACCTTCCAGGTCCCGCCCGAGCAGGAGCGCTACTCCAAGAGCCGGGTGATGGACGAGGCCGAGACCATCAGGATCAAGCTTCAGGACAACCTCTACGACATGCTGCGGGACCGTCGCAGCGTCTGGTTCGGCTGACCGGAGTGGGGCGCCGTGTCCTGATCACGGGATTGGGGACGTTCTGGGGCGGCCGCATGGCCCAGGCCCTCGAGCGGGACCCCGACGTGGAGATGATCGTCGGGCTCGACACGGTGACGCCGTCGGTCGCCCTGGAGCGGACCGAGTACGTGCGGGCCGACCAGAGCTACTCGATCCTCTCGCGCATCGTGCGCGCCGCCCAGGTCGACACGATCGTCCACACCTTCCTCGTCGTGGACTCCACCCGCATGAGCGGGCGCGCCCTGCACGAGACCAACGTCATCGGGACCATGAACCTTCTCGCCGCCGCCAGCGCCGCCGGCGCACCGGTGCGCCAGATCGTGGTGAAGTCGTCCAGCCTGGTGTACGGGTCCTCGTTCCAGGATCCGGTGTGGTTCCGCGAAGAGACCCCTCGCACCGGGCCACCGGGGACCCGGGTCGAGTCGTCCCTGCTCGAGGCGGAGGGCTACCTGCGCGACTTCGCCGAGGACAACCCGCACGTGGTGGTGACACTTCTGCGTTTCGCCAACGTGCTCGGGACCGAGATCGTGACGGCGACGAGCCAGGCCCTGGAGCGTCAGACCGCGCCGTACATCTTCGGCTTCGATCCCCTGCTGCAGTTCGTCGAGGAGGGCGACGTCGTCCGCTGCCTCGAGTTCGTCACCAGGCACGGCGCCGCCGGCATCTACAACGTCGCCGGTGACGGCCGGCTGCCCTGGAGCGAGGTGGCCCACATCTGTGGGACCCGCCTGCTTCCCCTGCCTCCGGTGCTGACCAACGTCGCCGCCGCCCCGCTCAGGCAGCTGGGCCTGCTCGATCTGCCCGCAGAGCTGCTCAGCCTGCTGCGCTTCGGGCGGGGCATCGACAACCGACGGCTCAAAGAGGCGGGGTTCACGTACCGTTACACCTCGGCTGGCGCCGTCGAGAACTTCGCCCGGGCCCGCCGGCTGCGCCGCACCGTGGGCTCGGCTCCTCCGGACTACACCTACGAGCGCGACGTCGAGGCGTTCTTCCGGCACTCCCCGGCCGTCGTGCGCCACCCGGAGGCGTAGCGACGCCGTCGGCTCCGCGCCCCCCGCTCACGTCCAGCCGGCCAGGAAGTCCTCACGCCGCTCGGCCCACTCCTCGGCGGTGATCGCGTAGCGGATGTGGTCTTCCCAGCGGCCGTCGATCTGGAGGTAGCGCACCGCCACCCCCTCGTTGCGAAGACCGAGCTTCTCCACCACCCGCCGGGAGGCACGGTTGCGGGGGATGATGGAGACCTGCAGGCGGTGGAGGTCGAGGTCCTCGAACGCGAAGCGGATCACCGCCACCAGCGCCTCCGGCGCGTAGCCCCTGCCAGCGAGGGCCTCGTCGACCCAGTACCCGACGTAGGCGTTCTGGAACGGGCCGCGCTGGATGGACGACAGGTTGATCTCCCCGCCGAGACGACCCTCGACGAAGATGCCGAAGCCATAGCCGCTGCCGAGCTGGCGCTCGCGCTCGCGGCCGCCACACCGGGCGGCGAAGGCCCGCCGGTCCTCGACGGCGTCGGAGGAACCCACGGGCGGACGGGGCTCCCACGGGACGAGCCAGTCGCGACACCGGCGGCGGACCTCCTGCCACTGGGCGAAGTCGCCCTCGACCAGGGGCCGCAGCAGCACCCGCCGACCGGTCAGCTCGAGCGTCGAGGCCCGGATCACCGGCTCGACCTCATCGGGCCGGCCTCACGTGGCCTCCCGCACGGCTTCCACCGCTGCCGGGTCCTCGAGGGCGGACAGGTCGCCGGGATCGGCGCCGGTCGCCGCCGAGCGGACAGCACGCCGCAGCACCTTGGCGTTGCGCGTCTTGGGCAGGGCGGTGGCGAAGCGGATGCGCGAGGGCCGGAACGACCGCCCCAGCTGGCCCGCGACCAGCGTGGTCAGCTCACCCCGGAGCTCCTCGCCCGGCTCCCAGCCCGGGCCCAGCACGACGAAGGCCCACAACGCCTCTCCCTTGATGGCGTCAGGGATCCCGACGGCGGCGGCCTCCAGGACGCCGGGATGCGAGACGAGCACCGACTCGACCTCGGCCGGCCCGAGGCGCTTGCCCGCCAGCTTGATGGTGTCGTCGCTGCGCCCGTGCAGGAACCATTCACCATCTTCGTCGATCGACGCCCAGTCGCCGTGGGTCCACACGCCGGGCCACCTCGACCAGTAGGTCGCCAGGTAGCGCTCGGGGTCCCCGTAGAGGCCTCTCGTCATCGCCGGCCACGGTTTGGTGCACACGAGCTCGCCGACGGCATTGCGCACCGGTCGCCCCTGCTCGTCGTAGACGTCCACGGCCATGCCGAGCGCCGGGCCCCCGAGCGAGAGTGGCTTCAGGGGCTCGACCGGATGGGGGGACAGGAAGCAGGCGCCCACCTCGGTCCCGCCGGAGATGTTGATCACCGGGCAGCGCTCGCCGCCCACGACCCGGAAGTACCACCACCACGGCTGCTCGTTCCAGGGCTCGCCAGTGGAGCCGAGAATGCGCAGCGCCGACAGGTCGTGGCGTGTCACGGGATCGTCCCCGTGCGCCATGAGGGCCCGCACGAGGGTGGGGCTCACGCCGCAGATGCTCACCCGGTGGCGCTCGAGCACCGCCCACAGGCGGTCGGGAGCGGGGTGATCGGGGGCGCCTTCGTACAGCAGGAGCGTGGCGCCCAGCGCCAGGCCGCCGAACAGCTCCCACGGGCCCATGATCCACCCGATGTCGGTGAACCAGAAGAGGACATCATCCGGGCGGCAGTCGAACTGGAACGCCACCTCCTCGGCCACCTTGACCCCGAACCCGCCGTGGACGTGCACCGACCCCTTCGGTCGCCCGGTGGTGCCCGACGTGTAGCCGATGAACAGCGGGTGCTCGGAGTCGAGCGGGGGGGCCGAAAGGGCTGCGCCCGGGCCGGGCCATCGCGCCCACGTGCGCCCGTCGCCGGCAGCCGCGTCGAGACCGCCGGCACCGAGCCGCTCGACGACGACGACCGTACGAACCGACGGAACGGCAGCGACCGACTCCCGGGCCACGTCGAGCATGGGCACCACCGCCCCCCGGCGGCGAAAGCCGTCGGCGGTCACCAGGGCCACGGCGCCGGCGTCGGACAGCCGGGTGCTGACCGCCAGCGGGGCGTAGCCGCTGAACAGCGGGAGGAAGACGGCCCCGAGCTTGGCCACCGCCATCAGGGTGGCCACGGTCTCGGGCACCATGGGCATGAAGACGCCGACGGCGTCGCCCTCCCCGACCCCGCGCTCGGCCAGCAACCGGGCCAGCCCGTCGGTCTGGGCCCGGAGCTCCCCATAGCTCCACCGGCGAACCTCGCCGTCCTCACCCTCCCAGACCACCGCCGTCCGGCCGGGGTCGGCGGCGGCGTGGCGATCGACGCACACATCGGCCAGGTTGAGCCGCCCGCCGACGAACCACCGGGCCCAGGGGGCTCCCTGCTCGACGTTCAGCATCTCCCGCCAGGGCTCGACGAAGGGAATGCCGAGGAAGTCCACCACGGCCGCCCAGAACCACTCGGCGTCGTCGATCGAACGAGCGACGAGGTCCTCGAACCGGGACAGCCCGTGGCGGGCCATGAACCGTCCGACGTTGGTGGCCGCCGCCTCATCGGGATCGGGCCACCATGCCTCATTCTCCAGGGCCTCATGCTGGAGGGCCGTCCGCTCGTCGGACACGCCGCTCACCGGCCCAGCACCTCGCCCAGGGCCCCGAGCAGGAGGGTGACGTTGCGGGGGCGGGCCGTGTGCCCCATGCACCCGATGCGCCACGCCCGGCCGGCGTGCGGCCCGAGGCCGCCGCCGATCTCGATGCCGTAGCGGTCGAGCAGCTGGACGCGCACCGCGGACTCTGTCGTGCCGCGGGGCAGCACGGCATCGGGAACCCATACCGTGGTCAGCTCGGGAAGGCGATGGCCCTCCTGGGCCAGGAGCTCGAAGCCCAGCTTCTCCATCCCCTCCTGGAGCTGGCGGCCACAGTCGCCGTGTCGGGCCCACGAGGCCTCCAGCCCCTCCTCGAGCAGCACCCCGAGACCGGCATGGAGGGCGAAGATCATCGGAACCGGGACCGTGTGGTGGTAGCGGCGACCGCCGCCGGCCTCCATGTAGTCGGCGAGCATGCCGAGGTCGAGGTACCACGACCGGGGTCGACCGACCAGGCGCGCCCGCGCCCGCTCGCTGACGGTGAGCGGCGCCAGGCCGGGCGGCACGCCGAGGCATTTCTGCGTGCCGCTGTAGGCCACGTCGATACCCCACGCGTCGGCATCGACCGGGATGCCGCCGAGGGAGGTCACGCAGTCGACCAGAAGGAGGGCGTCGCCCTTGGCCGGCCCGAGGGGCTCGACGTCGTTGCGGACCCCTGTCGAGGTCTCGGCGTGGACCACAGCGATGATCTTGGGCGCCGGGTGCGCGGCCACCAGGCGGTCAGGATCGATCGCCTCCCCCCACGCCGCATCGACGCGGGTCACCTCGGCCCCACACCGGCCCGCCACGTCACACATGCGCTCACCGAACAGGCCGTTCACGCCGATGACAACGGGATCACCGGGCTCGACGAGGTTGACGAAGGCGGCCTCCATCCCGGCCGAGCCCGTGCCGCTGATCGGCAGCGTCAAGGCACTGGCGGTACGAAAGACCGCTCGGAGCCGGTCGCACGTCACGTCCAGCACGGCAAGGAACTCCGGATCGAGGTGGCCGAGCAGCGGGCGCCCGAGCGCCGCCGTCACCTCGGGATAGGGGTTCGACGGCCCCGGACCCATGAGGGTGCGCTCGGACAGGGGCATCCCCGGCACTCTAGTGACGACTCGCCAGAGCGTCCCTCAGGACCACAGCTGGCTCATGACGAGCCCGTCGAGGATGTCCGACTCCGACACGAGGCACGACTCGAACCCCAGGTCGCGCATCAGCGTCGCCAGGACCACGGTCCCACCGACGATCACGTCGGCCCGCGCCTCCTCCAGCCCAGGGCGGCGAAGGCGCTCGTCCCTGCTCTCGCCGGCGAGCGCGTCGAGGAGCTCCCCGACGCGCGACCGAGCGAGGACCGAGTGATGGATTCGCTCTCGATCGTGGCTGACGACGCCCTGGTCGATGGCGGAGAGGGTACTGACCGTGCCGGCCAGGCCCACCAGCCGGTCCGCCTTGGTGATCGCCGGTTGCGCGGCGGCGGCGGCTTCGAGCCCGGCGCGGACGGCGTCGTCGGCGTCCGCCAGCTCGGCTGGCAACGGAGGATCATGGTGCAGGAAGCGCTCGGTGACACGCACGCAACCGACGTCGATGGACGCCACCGCCACCGAAGAGGTGACACCGGCTCCGATGCCACTCGCCTCGCCGAGGCCGGGGGCTGGCGCCGTGACGAGCTCGGTGGAGCCGCCACCGATGTCGACCACGAGGTAAGGCCCGTCGTGCGGATCGAGCTCCGCGGTGGCGCCGGCGAACGACAGCCGCCCCTCGGACTCTCCGGAGAGAAGCTCCAGCGGCACCCCAAGCGCGTCCTCGGCTTCGGTGAACAGCTGCTCGCGATTGGCTGCGTCCCGAGCGGCCGATGTCGCCGTGGCCCGCGCCCTGACGACGCCGTGGTGCGCCATGACGCCGCGGTACTGGCGCAGGACGCTCACGGTCCGGGCGATCGCCCGGGGAGCAAGGCAACCGTTGCCGTCGACGCCTTCTCCGAGCCGCGTGATTCGCATCAGCCGCTCGAGCGGGCGGCCGTCGGCGCCCGCCACGAGCAGGCGGGTCGAGTTCGTGCCGCAGTCGATCGCCGCCACAGGACCCGCTTGGGATCGGGCGAGCTCGAGCCGGTCGGCCACCCAACGGCCCACCGGGTCATCGCCTCCGGCGAGAAACCACGCCAGGTGGGCGTGCAGGCACTTCACGCCCCGTCGGGTCCCTCCGACGCCGCCGGCGGGGCGGGGTCCGCGGTGGTCGGCGGGCACGGCCGCGTCACGGTCGGCTGCGTACCGGGCGTGGGCGGCCGCGAGCTCGGCGGGATCGACCGCCGCCTCTGCGGCCTTGACCCCCCCGGAGGCCTCGAGGCGGTCCACCGTCGCCCGCAGGGCAGGGTCCACGAGCCACCAACGGGTGGGCATGGGTGTCTCGTCGTCGAGAAACGGCTCGTTGCGGATGACGCTGGGCTGGCCCCGCCGGTCGCGCACGACCACCTCGAAGCGACCGCGGGGCGGACGACCGAGCAGGACGGCCACGTCCTCCCGGTCGTCGGCGGTCACCGTCGTCGGCGCCGACGGATCACGATCACGACGATGGCCACGACGGCCACGATGCCCAGGGGGCGGGCCCGGCGCGCCAACGACCCCCCGGCGACGCCGATGAGGTCGACGGGCTCGGCCGGCACACTCTCCATACGGCGGATCGTCGGTTGCCCGGCGCCGTCGGTCCCGGGCGTGGCGGGGGCGCCGTTGGTGATCGGGCCCGAAGCCTCGTCTCCTCCCTCTCCGCCCACCCGCCCGGCGGGCGGCGGCTCGGTCACCTCCACCTCGACCGCCGGCTCGGTCCCCCCGGGCGGCCCGGGAGGAGCGGCAGCCGAAGACTCGTCTGCGGCCTCCACCCGGCCGAGGACAGTGGTCTCCAGGCAGTCGACGAACTGCCTCAGAAGCTTGTTGCTCACGTCGGCCAGCACGCCCCGCCCGAACTGGGCGACCCGCCCGGTCACGGCCAGGTCGGTGACGATGGAGACCCGGGTGCCCTCGCCGTCGGGATGCAACGAGGCGCTGATCGTGGCACTGGCGTTGCCCTGGCCGCGGGTCTCACGACCCTCGGCCCGCAGGACCGCCCGCAGCCCTGGAACGTCGCGTTCGACGAAGCTGGCCCGGCCCTTGTACTGCGCCGTGATGGGCCCGACCTTCACCTTGACAACGCCCCGGTACTCGTCTCCCTCCACCTCCTGGAGCTCCGCCCCGGGCATGCAGGGTGCGATCCGCTCCACGTCGGTCAGGAGGGCCCAGGCCTGCTCGGTCGGGACACCCACGGTGAACTCGTTGGTCAGCTCCACAGTCTCAGATCCTCCACCGTGTCGACGTCGGCTGGATCCCCCGGGCACGCTACCTCGCGCACCAGCGCCGGCTGACTGCCGATCACAGCCCGTGCTCCCTGGTCGCCCGTGACGGGCACCAGGGGCCACACGGAGCGGTCGAGCTTGACCGGGTTGCGACGCCGTCCGGAGTAGGTCGCCACGACGATCGGGGAGCCGGTGGAGGTGGCCACGGTCCGCCAGGCTTCCGTGGGGACGAGCGGCTGGTCGCCGAGGCCGACCACCGCGGCCCGGTGAGCCTGGCGCTCGCACCAGTCGAGCCCGACCCGCAGGGAGGTGGCCAGGCCGGAGGGCCACGCCTGGTTGTGGAGGAGCGTGACGTCGGCGGGCATCACGGCCGAGAGGTCCACCGCCCCGGTCACCACCACGGTCTCGTCGAGCGCGGCAGCCAGAGCGGCGTCGACCGCCCACGACACGAGGGGCCGGCCCCGAAACGGCGCCAGCAGCTTGCTCGTCCGCCCCGCGAAGCGGCTGCCGCCGCCCGCGGCCAGCACCACGGCGGCCGTGGTCACGGTCCGGCTACCGACCGCTCAGGACGACCAGGCCACGGGGTAGAGCACCTGGGGCGCGGTGATGCCCTTGAGCTCGGCCCGTCGGGGCTCGCCGAAGTAGAACTCGCCCGAGCTCTCCGCCAGCTCGTGGATCAGGCTCGACACGAGAATCTCGCCAGCCCGGGCCTCGGCGGTGATGCGGCTGGCCATGATCACCGTCCGGCCCAGGAAGTCGTCGCCCTGGCGCACCGCCTCGCCCGTGTGCAGTCCCAGGTGGACGTCGATGGGCTCATCCGGAAGGGCCGAGTTGCGCTCGGCGAAGGCCTGCTGGATGGCGATGGCGCAACGCACGGCGCGACCGGCGCCGGCGAAGGCGACCATGAAGCCATCGCCCTGGGCTTTGACCTCGTAGCCGCCGTGGGCCGCCACTCGAGCGCGCACGAGCTTGTTGTGGGTAGCGAGCAGCTCGCCGGCCCTCAGGTCGCCCAGCCGCTCGGTCATGGGCGTGTACCCGGCGATGTCGCTGAACAGGATCGTGACGGTGCCGTCCGGCGCAGTGGGCAGCCGCTCGGGCGAGTCAACCGTGCCGGGCTCGGGGAGCTCGACCCCCGCTGGGTCGGGCCCGCTGCCGTGGCGCCGGTCCGGCCGGCGGCGATCGCGGGCCTCCCGCCGCGCCTGGTGTGACTGGAAGCGCGTCTCGGCCACGACATCGAGGGCGCCTGCGACATCGCCACCCTCTACCAGGCCCCGAACCTTCTCCTTGAGGCCCTTGCTGCGGACCGTCACCCCGCCCATGATCGGAAAGGCTCGGACCCTGACCCTCGGCGCGCCGGGAGTGGGGGCGACGTCCCGTACCCGGAGGTCCTTGCCCCCCATGATGGGCACGCCGGTCAGGTCCACCTCGATGCCCTCGGGGACGACGATGTCGATACCGCCCATGAACGCCACGGCGGTGATCACGATCTCCGATCCGTCGATCTCGGCCTGGCGCAGGTCCAGCTCGCAGCCGCCCATGAACGCGACCGCCTTGGTGTGGGACCGTGGCCGCCAGCGACCGCTGCGGCGGGAGCCGCTCAAGATGGCCACCGTCCAACCCTTGGCGGGACGCCGCGCCGTCTCGGGCACCGGCGCCTGCACGGCCGGCAGGTCGGCCATCACCCGCTGGAGGTCCGCCTGGGTGCGCGCGCCCAAGGCGAGCCCGACCCGCTCGGAGAACTCGTCGAGCGTGATGCGCCCCTCGGCCGTGTGCTCCCGAAGCAGCTCGACTGCTTGATTGCGGTCCGCGTCGGAGACGCGCACGACCGGATGCCCCTGGTCGGGCGGTGGCTTCTCCATGGCCTCAGTCTGTCCCAGTCCGGGCCTGGACACGAGCGGATCTCTCGCGTGGATGAATGGGGCCCTCGGCGTCGCGCAGCGACGGCGCCCCGCGCCCGGTCCGTTGAGCGATGATCTCGGCGGCGACCGAGATGGCTGTCTCCTCGGGGGTGCGGGCGCCGATGTCGAGTCCGATGGGGCTCATCACCCGGGCGAGATCCTCTTTGGTGGCGCCCGCTTCCCGGAGGCGCTCGACCCGCTCGGCGTGCGTTCGCCGCGAACCCATGGCGCCGACGTAGCCGGCCTCGGTGGCCAGGGCAGCCATGAGGGCGGGGACGTCGAACTTGGGGTCGTGGGTGAGCACGCAGACTGCGTCGCGCCGACTCAAATTCTGCCCGACCTTGGCCAGGTGGCGGTCGGGCCAGTCCACCACGACCTCGTCGGCCATCGGGAACCGGGCCCGGGTGGCGAAGACGGGCCTGGCGTCGCACACGGTCACCCGGTACCCCAGCAGCTTCGCCACTCGGGCCAGGGCTGCGGTGAAATCCACGGCCCCGAAGATCACCATGCTCGGCGGGGGCGCGAACGCCTCCACGAAGACGGCGACCTCGCGCTGTCGGGCTTCCCCGTGACGGCCGTAGTGCCGGGTCGACGTGTGCCCCGCCGTCAGCGCGCCCAGAGCGTCCCGCGCCACGACCCGATCGAGGGCCTCGTCGCCGAGGGAGCCGAGGGGCGACAGGTCGGGGCGCACGAGCAGCTTGGCGCCCAGCGTCAGCTCGGGACGTTCGGCCCCGTCGGTGCCCTCGTCTGCCACCTCGACGATCGTCGCCAGCGCCACCGGCCGGTCGGCCAGCAGCTCGTCACGAAGCGTCTCGTAGAGGCTCACCAGTCGAGCGGCTCCACCAACAGGTGGATCGTGCCGCCGCAGGTGAGACCCACGGCGAAGGCCTCGTCGTCGGAGTAGCCGAACGTGCACACCCGGGCACTGCCGTCGCCCCGCAGCACGTCCAGGGCCTCGGTCACCACCGCACCCTCGACACATCCGCCCGACACCGAGCCGGCCACCTCGCCGTCCTCGCTCACTGCCATGGCCGCCCCTGGCCCACGGGGTCCCGACCCCTCCACGCCCACGACGCGGGCCAAGGCGACCTGTCGTCCCGAGCTCCGCCAGCGCTCGATATCGCCCAACACCTCCCTCATCGGGCCACCACTTCCACCAGGTTCTCCAGCGACGCCACGGAATGCCCTTCCACGAAATCGTCAACGTACGGAAGGGCCGCCGCCATCCCCCGGGCCAGCGGGGCGTACCCGGGCGAGGCCTTGAGCGGGTTGACCCACACCACACGGTGCGCGACGCGGTGGAGCCGGGCCATCTCGGCCCCGAGGACGTCGGGATCACCCCTGTCCCAGCCGTCGGAGAGGATCACCACCACCGCGCCGCGGGCGATCCCCCGGATGCCCCAACGGTCGTTGAAGGCCCGGAGCCCCGCGCCCAGCCGGGTCCCGCCGGACCAGTCGACGACGGCGGTCGCCGCCTCGCGCAAGGCGGCGTCGGGATCGCGCCCCGACAGCTCGCGGGTCAGGCGCGTGAGCCGGGTGCCCACCGCGAATGCCTCGACCCGCGTCCCGCCGGCAACTGCGGCGTGGAGGAACCGCAGCAGGACCCGGGCGTACGGCTCCATCGAGCCGCTCACGTCGCACAGCAGGACCACCCCCCGCGGCCGCCGACCGGGCTCGAGATAGGCCCGGCGTATGGGCTCGCCACCCGCGCGTAGCGCCCCACGCACCGTCCGGCGCAGATCGGGTCGCCCCCGGGCCCCGCGCGCCGGCTCCAGCCGGCGGGAGCGGCGAAGCGCGGCGCGCAGCCGGATGTCGGACATCATCCGGCGGGCCTCGGCCAGCTCAGCGGGCGAGCAGTCGGCGAAGTCCTTGTGGCGCAAGACCTCCGTCGGGCTGTAGCGAACCGTCAGGGTCGCGCCCGGCGGCTCGGTGGCCCGCTCCGCTGGCCCGGGTCCGGCCTCCGGGTCGTCGTCGGTCACGAGCGTCAGGGGAACGACCTCGGACACCTCTGACGGTGGGCTGCCGTCGCCCGACCAGAAGGCGGCGAAGGCCCGGTCGTAGACGGGCACGTCCTCGGGCCGGGTGACGAGCGTGGCCCGCCCCGCCCAGTAGACGGGGTGCTCTGCTCGCACACCGACGGCGCCCAGGGCCTGGGCGAAGCTGACCACCGAGCCGACCGGCACCTCCACGCCCGCTCCCCGCAGGACACGGGCGAAGGCGACCGCGATGCGGTCGGCGTTGCCGTGGGTCGTCGGGGCGGACGCAGGCGCGGGTGCCATCGCCGTCACGCCCCCCGGGTGACCGCGGCCCGCACCAGATCGGCCATGCCCGCCGAGCGGACCCGCTCGGCGTCCTCCCGGTACTTGAGGACGCTGCCCAGCGTGAGGCCGACGGCGTCCTCGTCGAGCTCCGCCGAACCGAGGGCTGCGAGCGCCTGAGCCCAGTCGATGGTCTCGGCGACGCCCGGCGGCTTGTAGAGCCCCATCTGGCGGAGCCGCTCGGCGGCGGCCGCGACCTGCTCAGCCAGCGCTTCAGCCACCCCTGGGGCCCGAAGCCTGACGATGGCGACCTCCCGCTCGAAGGTCGGGTGCTCGACCCAGTGGTAGAGACACCGTCGCTTGAGGGCGTCGTGCACGTCACGGGTCCGGTTCGAGGTGATGACGACGATCGGCGGCGTCTCCGCCCGGAACGTGCCCAGCTCGGGCACCGTCACGGCATAGTCCGACAGGATCTCCAGCAGGAACGCCTCGAACTCGTCGTCGGCCCGATCGATCTCGTCGATGAGCAGGACCGGCGGTGGGCGATCGGCGCCGCCGGGCGCGCCACCCGATCGAGCGCGGGTGGGGGCGATGGCCTGGAGCAGCGGCCTGGGCACCAGGAAGCGCTCCGAGTACAGCTCGTCCTCCAGGTCCGGCCCGGGCGGCTCGCCTCCGGCGGCCCCCCGGACCTCCGCCGTGCGCAGGTGCAGGAGCTGGCGGGAGTAGTCCCACTCGTACACCGCCTGGGACACGTCGATCCCCTCGTAGCACTGGAGCCTGACCAGCTCCCCGCCGGTCCAGCGCGAGAGGACCTTGGCGACCTCGGTCTTGCCCACTCCCGCCTCGCCTTCGAGCAGCAGCGGCCGGCGCAGCACGACGGCCAGGTACACCGCCGTCGCCAGGCCCTCGTCGGCCAGGTACTCGTGGGCGGCCAGCGCCGCCCGAACGCCGTCAGGATCCATACCCTCGCAATTCTCCCACCGCCCGGGTGGTTGCCCCACGCTCGGAACCCGGACCGTCAGCCGGCGGTCTCCTCCAGGGCCCGGCGGACCAGGACGGTGGCCAGGTGGCGACGAAAGTCGGGACTGGCGTTGAGATCGCCCGACGGATCCGTCCCCTCGGCGGCCACCGCGGCGGCGTCACCGATGGCCGCGCCCGACGCCAGGGCGGCCTCGGTGGCCGATGCGCGCAGCGGCGTCGATCCCATGTTGACCAGAGCCACGGACGTGGCCCCGTTGCGAACGGCTGCCACGCCCACGATGGCCCAGTCCTGGGCCCGGCGGTTGAACTTCTGATAGGACCAGCCGCCGCTGGCCCTGGGCACCCGGATCTCGGTGAGCAGCTCGTCGGCGCCGAGCGCCGTCTGCAGGAAGCCCTCGAAGAACGACTGGACCGGGATCGTCCGCTCGCCCCCCGGGCCCCGGGCCACCAGCGTGCCCCCCAGGGCCAGCACCACGGCCGGCAGGTCCGAGGCCGGATCGCCGTGGGCCAGCGATCCGCCGATCGTGCCCCGGTGGCGAACCTGGGGGTCTCCCACCAGGCCCGCCACGTGGGCGAGGATCGGCGCCTGGGTCGCCAGCAGCTCGGACGTCTCCAGGTCCCGGTGACGGGTGAGGGCGCCGATGGCGATGTGGTCGCCGGCATCTCGCACGTACGAGAGGTCGCGCAGACGCCCGACGTCGACGACCACGGATGGCACGGCGAGGCGCAGCTTCATCAGGGGCAGCAGCGAGTGTCCCCCGGCCAGCAGCTTGGCCTCGTCGCCGTGCGCGACGAGAAGGCCGAGAGCCTCGTCGACCGACGTCACCCGCTGGTAGTCGAAGGCAACCGGGATCATGCTGTCTCCCTTGCTTTGCCGGCCGCCAGTACCGCCTTGACGATGTTGTGGTAGCCCGTGCAGCGACACAGGTTGCCCTCGAGACCCTCCCGTACCTCCGCCTCGGTCGGATCGCGATGCTCCTCCAGCAGCGACGCGGCAGCCATGACCATCCCGGGGGTGCAGTAGCCGCACTGGAGGGCGTGGTGCTCCCGGAACGCCTCCTGGATGGGGTGCATGTCGCCGTCGCGGGCCATGCCCTCGATGGTCGTCACCTCGGTCCCGTCAGCCTGGACGGCGAGCACCGTGCACGATTTCACCGACTCGCCGTCCATCAGCACGGTGCAGGCACCACAGGACGAGGTGTCACACCCGACGTTGGTGCCCGTGAGGCCCACGACCTCACGGAGGTAGTGGACGAGCAGGAGCCGCGGTTCGATCTCGTGCTCATGGCTCGCACCGTTGACGCTGAGGCGAACTCTCACGACGTCCCCTTTCTGTGGAGCGCCTGCCAGACCCGCTCGGGGGTGGCAGGCATGTCGACGTGGCGAACGCCGAGGTGCGACAGGGCGTCGACCACGGCGTTCTGCACTGCCGGCGTCGAGCCGATCGTGCCGGACTCGCCGATGCCCTTGGCGCCCAGCTCGTTGACCGGTGTGGGCGTCTCCATCGGCGTCGTCTCGAAGCTGGGAAGCTCGGCCGCCGAGACGAACGTGTAGTCGGCCAGGTTGGCGGTGACGGGATTGCCGTCCTCGTCGTAGCCGACCTGCTCCAACAGCGCCTGGGCCGCTCCCTGGGCCAGACCGCCATGGATCTGGCCCTCGGCCAGGAGCGGGTTGAGGATGCGGCCGGCGTCGTCGACCGCCACCAGCCGCTCGAGGGTCACCTTGCCGGTCTCGGTGTCCACTTCCACCACCGCCACGTGCGACCCGAATGGGAACGTCGCCCCGTCCGGAGTGAAGTCGGTCTCGGCCGAGAGCCCGCCGGGCTCCGAGCTCGCCTCCCGGGCCAGCTCACTCCACGACTTGGCCACCGCCGGGGTGCCTGCAACATGGAAGCGCTGGCCCACCTTGTCGAGCACGACGTCGGCGGGGTCGGCCTCGAGAAGCTTGGCCGCCAGCTCGCGGGCCTTGTCCACGACCTGCCCCGCGGCCTGATGGGCTGCCACTCCCCCGACCTGGAGCGACCGGGAGCCGAAGGTCCCGACGCCGCGCGGCACGACGTCGGTGTCGCCGTGCACCACCTCGATGACGTCGACCGGAATGCCCAGCGCGTCGCTGACGAGCATGGCCCAGGACGTGACGTGACCCTGCCCGTGTGGCGAGGTGCCGGTTCGCACGACCGCGGTGCCGTTCTCGCGCACCTCGACGGCGGCGTACTCGCCTCCGGGCACGCCGTTGGTGATCTCCACGTAGACGGACAGGCCGATCCCCAGCTGTCGGACATCACCCGCATCCCGTCGCCGGGCCTGCTCCTTGCGCAACTCGTCGTAGCCCGACGTCTCGAGGGCGAGGTCGAGGGCGCGGCCGTAGTCGCCGACGTCGTAGGTGGTGCCCACTGGAGTGGTGAAGGGGAACTCGTTCGCCGCTATCAGGTTCCGCCGGCGAACCTCGGCCGGGTCCATCGCGATCTCGTCGGCGAACAGGTCGACTGCTCGTTCGATGGCGGCGGTGGCCTCGGGCCGACCCGCTCCCCGGTACGACACCACCGGTGTGGTGTCGGTGACGACGGCGCGGCTGTTGAACTCGATCTTGGGGATCCGGTAGGTGCCCGAGGCCATCGTCCTGGTCATGAACGACAGCAGGGCACCGACGCGTGGGTATGCACCGGAGTCCTGCAGCACGGTCAGGCGGTAGGCACCGATCGTGCCGTCCCTCGATCCTCCGATCTCGACGTCCTGGAGCTGGGCCCGCCCGTGGCCCAGCGCCACCATGCTCTCCGACCGGGTCTCGGTCCACTTGAGCGGACGGCCGACCCGTCGGGCCAGCCAGGCGATGAGCAGCTCGTCGGGATACCCGCCGATCTTGGCTCCGAACCCGCCGCCGACGTCGGGGCTGATGACATGGACCTCGTCCTCGAACAGGCCGTACGCCTTGGCCAGCGCGTCCCGCACCGAATGCGGCGCCTGTGTGGACGACCACTGCGTGAGGCGGCCGTCGTCCTCCCACCGTGCGGCGACCGCCCGCACCTCCAGCGGGCACGGCGCGACCCGCTGGTTGTTGACGCGCTGTCTGACGACCACCTCGCAGCCGTCGAAGAGCGACTCGTCCGTGCCGAACTGGAGCTCGAAGGACACGTTGGTCCCCGCCTCGGGGTGCAGGAGAATCGAGCCCTCGAGCGCCTGCTGGGCATCCACGAGGACCGGGAGCGGTTCGTAGTCGATGAGGACCAGCTCCGCGGCGTCGGCACCCTGGGCCTGAGTCTCGGAGACGATGGCGACCACGGGCTCGCCCACGTAGCGGACGACATCGGTCGCCAGCCAGGGCTGGGGCATCTTCTCGTTGAGCATCGGGATCTCGGGCGGCAGGGGATCGAGCTCGATGTCGGGCGCCGTGACCACCGCCAGGACTCCCGGCGCGCCCCGGGCCTCGTCGACGTCGACAGAGAGAATGCGCGCATGCGCCGACGTAGACCGCACATAGGTCACGCGCGCCGCCCCGTCGATCTTCAGGTCGTCGACGTAGGTGCCCCCACGGGTGAGGAACTTGGGGTCCTCCTTGCGGACGACCCGGTTGCCGAGGATGCTCACGCCTGGCCTCCCGAGGTGGCGACGATGCGGGACGCTCAGGCTAGTAGGCGGGGCAGTCAGCGCCAGAACGCCAGTTGGTCCAGGAAGCGGCCCCACAGCCCCTGGTGGGCGGGCGCCGGCGCGGCTAGACCTCGCTGGCTTGCGGGCTGCGGGCCAGCGGACGGTTTGGCGGCCGCAGGCTTGGCTGTGGCTGGCTTGTTGGCGGCGCCGTTCTTGGCCAGGGCGCCTGGAAGGACGGCGTAGGCCTCCTCGCCTGGCTTCACCAACCCGTAGTCCTTGCGCGCCAGGCGCTCGATCTCGGCGTCGGTGTTGAGCCGGCCGATCTGGTTGGTCAGCTGGCGGTTCTGGGTGTCGAGGGCCTGGAGCTGGTGGGTGGCGCTCTTCACGTCGCCGCGCTCTTTCAGATAGGAGCGGGTTGGGAACACCACGAGCACCAGCACGGCCAGCGTGGCGCCAGCGGCGGCCAGGAGCACGACGGTGTGGCGCGTCACCCGCCCCCCGATGCAGGGTCGGGACGCTGACCACCCGACGCGCCGGCGCTCGACAGCGCCGAGCGTCCGCGGTAGGCAGCGGACTCGCCCAGCTGATCCTCGATGCGCAGCAGCTGGTTGTACTTCGCCACGCGGTCCGAGCGGGCTGGCGCCCCGGCCTTGATCAGCCCACAGTTGGTCGCCACGGCCAGGTCGGCGATCGTGGCGTCCTCGGTTTCGCCGGAGCGATGAGACATGACGTTCGTGTAGCCGTTCCGCGCGGCCAGATCCATGGTCTCGAGCATCTCGGTGAGCGTGCCGACCTGATTGGGCTTGATCAGTATCGAGTTGGCCACCCCCACACGCACGCCTCGCGCCAGCCGCTCGAGGTTGGTCACGAAGACGTCGTCTCCCACCAGCTGGATCCGCCGCCCGAGGGCAGCCGTGAGCGCAGCCCAGCCGTCCCAGTCGTCCTCGGCCAGGCCGTCCTCGATAGAGACGATCGGATAGCGGTCGCACAGCTCCTGCCAGTAGGCCACGAGCTCCTCGGCCAACAGCTTTCGGCCCTCGCCGGCCAGGTTGTACTGGCCGTCCCGGTACAGCTCGGTGGCAGCGGCGTCGATGGCGAGGGCCACGTCCTCACCCGGCACCAGCCCGGCATCCTCGATGGCGCGAACGAGGGCCCGGACGGCGTCCTCGTTGGACGGCAGGTTGGGCGCGAAGCCGCCCTCGTCACCGATGGCGGTCGACAAGCCCTCGGCGTGCAGGTGCCGCCCGAGGGCGTGATACGTCTCGGCCCCCCAGCGCAGCGCTTCGGAGAACGAGACGGCCCCGACGGGCATGATCATGAACTCCTGCACGTCGACGTCGTTGTCGGCGTGGGCACCGCCGTTCAGCACGTTCATCATCGGCACGGGGAGCACGTGGGCGTTGGCCCCGCCCACGTACCGGTAGAGGGGCAGGCCGACATCGGCCGCCGCCGCCCGGGCCGTCGCC
Organism: Acidimicrobiales bacterium; assembly: GCA_036270875.1. Taxonomy (NCBI): domain Bacteria; kingdom Bacillati; phylum Actinomycetota; class Acidimicrobiia; order Acidimicrobiales; species Acidimicrobiales bacterium. Next base: position 46,423 of record DATBBR010000031.1, on the reverse strand, counting down.
ATCGAGACCCCGAGCACGGCGTTGGCCCCGAGCCGGGCCTTGGACTCGGTGCCGTCGAGATCGACGAGGGTGGAGTCGAGCACGCGCTGGTCAGCGCCGTCGAGGCCGACGACGGCGTCGGCGATCTCGCCGTTGACGCTCGCCACCGCTCCGAGGACGCCCTTGCCGCCGTAGCGGCTGCCGCCATCTCGCCGCTCGGTCGCCTCGAACGTCCCGGTCGACGCCCCGGAGGGAACGATGGCCCGCCCGGTGGCCCCCGAGGACAGCTCGATCTCGACCTCGACCGTGGGGTTGCCACGGGAGTCGAGGACCTCTCTGGCTTCGACGTGCTGGATCCGGCTCACAGCGGTGTGGCTCCTGTGGTTGTTGTTGAAGAAGTTACCTCTTGTGGCCACGCGATCGAGGACGATCAGGCCGAATCTGGGCCATCGGCGCCGGATCTGGCCGCTTCGTCCCACAGGGAGCGGCGGCCGGCGGCATCGAGGCGAGCGACGTCGATGCCGCGCCTCGCGGCCAGGCCCTCGGTCGCCATCACGGCATCGCGGAACCGGATTGTGGCTCTCCGCAGGCCGGCCTCGGGATCCTGGCCGAGATGGCGGGCCAGACCCACCACGGCAAAGAGGAGATCGCCCAGGCGCTCCTCGCTGTCGGGCCGGCCCGCCGTGCGGGCTGTCTGCTCCTGAGCCGGATCGGCCAGGGCGGCCAGGTCCTCCTCGGCGACGAGGCGGGTGGCATCGCCCGAGGGCCAGTCGAAGCCGAGGGTGGCCGCCTTGCGCTGCACCTTGTGGGCGTGGAGCAGGGACGGAAGGGCTGAGGGGATCCCGTCCATGACGCTCTGGCGACCCTTCTCCTGCTTCTTGATCTGCTCCCAGTTGGCCATGACGACGTCGGGCGTCTCCGCCTCGACTGTCCCGAACACGTGCGGGTGACGGAGGACCAACTTGTCGTGCACCCCCCGCGCCACGTCGGCCAGGCCGAACTGGCCGGCCTCCGCCGCCAGCACGCTGTGGAAGTAGACCTGGAACAGGAGGTCGCCGAGCTCTTCTTCGAGATGGTGGTAGGACGCCGGGCCCGCGCCCAGCGCCTCGATCGCCTCGAGCACCTCATAGGTCTCCTCGAGCAAGTGGCGGGTGAGCGAAGCGTGGGTCTGCTCACGGTCCCACGGGCAGCGCTGCCGCAGGGTCCGTACCAGCTCCTCGAGCCGGGACAGGTCGGCCGCCACGGGCTCGGCGAGGTGGGGCACGAAGAGCGTGGTGAGGTGGTCGGCCTCGACCGACCGGTCCAGGTCGGCCCAGTCGACGTCGAACACGGCCTCGTCCGCCAGGCCCAGTCGCTGCAGCACGGTGACCCTGGCATCCGGAGGGTGGTCGACGGCCAGCTTGATCTCCGAGAGGACCTGGTCGCTCCAGCACTGACCGACCAGCAGCGGGCCCCGCTCCCCCGCGGCTTGGACTGCGAACGACGGCCCGTCGACCAGACGCACGCTCGAGTCGATGGGGTCGATCCCCAGGCGGTCCCACGCCAGGTCGAGGAACGACGGGCCCAGAAGCACCTCCAGCTCGATGCGCGGGTCGTCCCGCAGCAGCTCGACCGTCCGCTCCGATACCAGCGGCGAGCCCGGGACGGCGTAGAGGACCTCGCCGTGGACCGTCGCCGCCTCGACCAGCGCGTCCACGATCCCGGCGTAGACCTCCTCGAACGAGGCGATCGAGTCGTACAGCTCGTCGAAGGAGCGAAAGTCGCCCACGGCGGCCGCCGCCGGGTGGCGCGCCGTGCGGAGGTAACGGTGGTGGGCGCGCTCGATCGCCGTGCGGGTCGCCGTGGTGATGAGCTCGGGCCCGGCCGGGCCCAGCCCGACCACCACCACCCGAGGTGTCACGGCGCGGTCGAGCCGATGCCTGACGGCAGTGCGCCCGAGCCGCCCACGGAGGTGCTCGGGTTGGCGGGGACGAAGTTGAGCATCGACGACGGCGGCGCCGACGGCGGGACGATCCCAGCCTGGTTGCCGCGGGTCGCATAGGTGCCGTAGCGAGGATTGACGGTCACGCTGGCACGCGACTCGTCGCGCTGCAGCGTGCTGGTCAGCGCCGTCTGGGCGTTGGCCAGAAGGGCCGCCCGGATCTGGGGTTGGGCCTGGGCCAGGGACAGGGGCTGGCGGGACGTCACCTCGATGAGGTGCCAGCCGAACTGGGTCTGGGTGGGCTGGCTCAGCTGGCCGGTGGGCAGCGCGTCGACGGCCTGCTCGAACCCGGTCACGAAGCGTCCCGTCGGTCCGCACCCCAGCTGCCCACCGTTGGCTGCGCTGGCTTGATCCTGCGATTGGGACTGGGCGACCTGGGCGAAGCTGGCCCCGGCCACGATCTGGGCCCGCAGGGCGGCGGCATCGGCCTGGTTCGAGACCAGGATGTGGCTGACGCACTGCTGGACGAAGCTCTGCTGGTGCGTGGCGTAGTACTGGGCCATGGCGACGGGTCGGATGTCGACGTGCGCGAGCTGCGCCTCGAGCGCCGTCACCTCGGCGGAGTGCCGGATCAGGGTGTTCTGGTAGGACGCCGGAAGTCCGCTGAGGACGTTGGCCCCACCCAGGGCGCTCGCCGTGTCCCCCCGGGACAGGTTGAGGTCCTGGCCGCTGACGGTGATCCCGCGGCGAACGACCTCCTGGTGCACGAGCTGGAAGACGATCTGGCGGTTGAGAACCTGGGCCACGAACGAGCTGTCGAAGCTGTCCTGGCCGGCCCCGGTGACCTGGCTCTGGCTCTGGATCTGGTTCAGGTAGGCGGGATCGCTCCGTATCGCCACCAGCTCGCTGTTGATGTCTCCCTGGCTGATGGTGGCGCCGTTCACCGTGGCCGCGTAGGGGGCCGTGGTGTTGCACCCGGCGCCAGCGAGGGCGAGCACGCCGACCGCGAGGACGAGGACCTTTCGCACGGTCTCGGGATGCTACTGGCTGGCCCCCACTTGTTGGCCATCGGGGCGCCCGTCACCGGCGCCGGCGGCCGTGCCGGGGGGAACGAGCTCGCCCAGCAGCTCGACCAACGCCTCCGGCACGTCCACCCCTCCGGGTAGGGGTACCACCACCTGCCCCAGGTCTTCCTTGTAGACCGCCCCGGGGTGCCGGCGTCGGAGACCCACCTGGGTGCTGGCCTTGAGGGAGAGAGGGGAGAGGCGGGCCACCGCCTGGCCTCCGCTGATGCCGCCCCGGCGGGCCGGCGTCACCGTGATCTCACGCACGCCCGAGCGGACGCACTCGGCCCGCAGACGTCCCACGGCCAGCAGGGCCTCGGCGGGCGGGGGCAGGGGCCCGAAGCGGTCGAGCCACTCGGTGCGGATGTCCTCGACCTCCGTGGGCGTGGTGACCGCGGCCAGCCGGCGGTAGGCCTCGAGGCGGAGGTCCTCACGAGCGACGTAGTCGCTCGTGAGGTGGGCGTCCACGGCCAGGTCCAGCTTGATCTCGGCGGGCTCGCGGCGGACCTCCCCCTTCAGGTCGGAGACCGCCTCGCTGACCATCTGGACGTACAGGTCGTAGCCGACGGCGGCGATGTGCCCCGACTGGTCGGACCCCAGGAGGTTGCCGGCGCCGCGGATCTCCAGGTCCCGCATGGCGATCTTGAAGCCTGATCCCAGCTCGGTGTGCTCGCCGATCGTGCGCAGGCGCTCGTAGGCCTCCTCGGTCAGGCTCCGCTCGGGAGGGAAAAAGAGGTAGGCGTAGGCCCGCTGGCCGGCCCGGCCCACGCGGCCGCGGAGCTGATGGAGCTGCCCCAGCCCCAGGCGGTCGGCACGATCCACGACGAGCGTGTTCACCGTGGGCATGTCGATGCCCGACTCGATGATCGTCGTGCAGACAAGGACGTCGTACCGGCCCTCCCAGAAGTCGATCACGACCTTCTCGAGGGTGCCCTCGTCCATCTGACCGTGGGCGACGGCAATGCGGGCCTCGGGCACGAGGCGGCGCAAGCGCGTCGCAGTCGCCTCGATGTCGTAGACGAGGTTGTGCACGAAGAACACCTGGCCCTCGCGCAGCAGCTCGCGCCGGATGGCCTCGCTCACGGCCCGCTCGTCGAGCTCGCCCACGTAGGTGAGGATCGGCAGCCGCTCGGCCGGAGGCGTGCTGATGAGGCTGAGGTCACGGATGCCGGTCAGGCTCATCTCCAGCGTGCGCGGGATGGGCGTGGCCGTCAGGGTCAGCACGTCGATGCCGGTGCTGAGGGCCTTGATCGCCTCCTTGTGCGACACACCGAAGCGCTGCTCCTCGTCCACCACGAGGAGTCCGAGGTCCTTGAACTTGATGTCCGAGCTCAAGAGGCGGTGGGTACCGATGACGAGGTCGACCGAGCCGTCGGCCAATCCGTCCACGACCCGGCGAGCCTGGGCCGTGGTGAGGAAGCGGGACAGCACCTCGACCCGCACCGGGTAGGGGGCGAACCGGTCGGAGAAGGTCTGGAAGTGCTGCTGGGCCAGCAGCGTCGTCGGCACGAGGACCGCGGCCTGCCTCCCCTCCTGGAGCGCCTTGAAGACGCCCCGGATCGCGACCTCGGTCTTGCCGAAGCCGACGTCTCCGCACACCAGTCGGTCCATCGGGACCGGCTCCTCCATGTCCGCCTTCACCTCGGCGATGGCCCGGGCCTGGTCGGGCGTCTCGGCGTAGGGGAACGCCTCCTCCATCTCACGCTGCCAGGGCGAGTCCGGACCGAACTCGTGACCGGGCGAGGTCGTCCTCGCCCGGTACAGAGCGACCAGCTCCTCGGCGATCTCGCGCACCGAGGCCCGCACCCGGGCCTTGGTGCGCTGCCACTCCGAGCCGCCGAGGCGGTGCAGCGTCGGCGTCTCCCCGCCGGTGTAGGGCGTGATGACGTCGATCTGGTCCGACGGCACGTAGAGCTTGTCGCCACCGCGGTACTCGAGCAGTAGGTAGTCGCGCTCACCGCCGCCGATGGCGCGACGAACCATCCCCGCGTAGCGGGCCACGCCGTGCTGGTGGTGCACCACGTACGCGCCGGGCGCCAGGTCGTCGAAGAAGCCTTCCTGGGGCCGGACCCGGGGACGGGCCTGCCGGTGGGCGCGACGCCTGCCGGTGACGTCGGTCTCGGCCAGCACGGCCAGCTTTGCCGAGGGCAGGACGAACCCGCCCTCGAGGGCCTGGACGACGATCCGCACCCCCGGAGCGGTGAGGTCAGACGGGCTCCCGTCCAGCAGGGGCGCGGACAGCCCCTCCTCGCCCAGGATCGACGCCACGCGCCGGGCGCTCCCCTCGCCCTCTGCGCAGACCGTGACCGAGTACCCCTCACGAACGAGGCCACCGAGCTGCTTGGCCAGTCGGGCGGCGTCGGCGACCACCGGATCCCAGCCCGTCGCCGCGATCCTCGGCGTCGCGGGCGCCTCGGGCGTCGAGGTGACGGACAGCACCGGCGCCGTGGTGCGGGCCAGCAGCCGCTCGAACGGCAGGTGCAGCCGGGGGAACGCCCGAGTGGCGCCGTCGTTCGCCCCCCACGTCTGGGCCAACGTGGCCGCCAGGGCGACCTCCTCGTCGATCAGCTCGGCCGCCCGGTCGCGCATCCGCCGGGGGTCGACCAGCACGACCTGGCCCGACGGGCCGACGAGATCGCCGAGGAGGTGCTCCTCGCCGGCCAGCCACGGCAGCCACGACTCCATGCCGTCGAACACGAGGCCCTCGGCCAGCCGCTCCCACTGGTCCCTCCCCCAGGGCTCCTGGCCGACGAGGAGGCGGGCCCGGTCGCGAACCGCGGTGGTTGGGAGGAGCTCACGACAGGCGAAGATCTCCACCCGCTCGAGATCCGCCATCGACCGCTGGTCGTTCACGTCGAAGGCAGTGAGACGGTCGACCTCGTCGCCCCACAGGTCGATGCGCACCGGGTCGTCGGCGGTCGAGGGGAACACGTCCACGATGCCACCCCTGACCGCCACCTCGCCGCGGTGCTCGACCTGGTACTCGCGGCGGTAGCCGGCGCGGGACAGGCGCTCGACCAACTCGTCGGTGTCGAGGACGTCGCCCGCGGCGACCACGATCGGCTCGGCATCCTCGACCCGGGGTCCCAGCCGCTGGATGAGAGCGCGCACGGGGGCCACGATCAGGCGGGCGCCGCCAGCCGGGTCATCGCCAGCGTGGCGCAACCGCCACATGGCCCGCAGCCGCCGGCCCATCGTCTCCACGCTGGGGCTGACCCGCTCGAACGGCAGCGTCTCCCACGCTGGGAAGGTCTCGACCGCGTCCGGTCCGCTGTAGGCCCGCAGGTCGAAGGCGAGTCGCTCGGCAACGGTGCCCGTGGGCACCGCCACCAACACCGGGTGGCGCTCGCTCAGCTGCGCCAGCCCGGCCAGCGCGAACGCCCGCGCCGGCTCCGGAACGGCCACCACGGCACCGGGCGCGCCGAGCACGTCGACGAGCGCGTCCTCGTGACGGAGCAATCCAGGCAGCGAGCGCAGGCTCACCGGGTCAGGGTACCGGCGTCGCCAGCGGCCGCCGGCGGCGGGGTCGGGGCGTTCAGGCGTCTTCGCGACGGCTGTTGAAGCGCCGCATGGCGGCGTCGATGCCCTCGCCGAGGATCAGTTCCACGGCGTCGGCTGCCTCCTCGACGGCGACGTCCAGCTCGGCCCGCTCTCCCCGCCGCGGCGGGCCAAGGACGTGATCGGCCCCTTCCCGGCGGCCGGGCGGCTTCCCGATACCGATGCGCACACGGGCGAAGCCGGCGTCGTGGAGATGGGACTGGATCGACCTGAGCCCGTTGTGCCCCGCCGTGCCCCCGCCCAGCTTGACCCTGATCCGCCCGACGGGCAGATCTAGCTCGTCGTGGACGACGACCAGCCGCCCGAGGTCCTGCACCCCGTACCGGCGAACGAGGCCCGCCACCGCCGCGCCAGATTCGTTCACGTAGGTCTGGGGGAAGGCCAGCGCCATCCGCCGGCCCCCGACTCGGACCTCGGTGGTGAGCGAACGCGAGCCGCGGGTCAGCCGGAGGCGGCCCCCGTGGCGCTCGGCCAGGAGCGACACGGCATCGGCGCCGAGGTTGTGCCGGGTGTGGCCGAACTCGGGGCCGGGATTGCCGAGCCCCACCGCCAGGAGGTCGGTGGGGGTGCCGGTCCGGGGACGGAGCAGGGCCTAGCCCTCGCCGCCCTGCTCGCCCGCCTCGCCGCCCGAGCCTGCCGCGTCGTCGGTGGGGGCCTCGCCCTCCCCTTCGGCTGCCGCCTCGGCGCCCTCCTCGGCGGCCGCCTCCTCGCCCTCGGGCACCAGGTCCGCCTCGCTCACCTGTGGCGCCTGGCCCACCACCACGGGGGCCTCAGGATCCATCTCCGTCGTCACCCCGCTCGGCAGCGCGAGCTCGGTCACGCGGATCGTCTGGCCGATCGTCAGCTCGCTCACGTCGACCTCGACGAGATTGGGGATGCGGCCAGGGACAGCGTGGACCGCGATGGTGAACAGCTGGTGGTCCACGTGGCCGTCGTCCCGGTGGACGAGGATGGCCTCGCCGACGAGGACGATGGGCACCTCGGCCGTCACGACCTCGTCCCGACGCACGATCTGGAAATCGACGTGGGCGACCGTGCCCCGCACGGGGTGGCGCTGCACCACCTTGGCCATCGTCAGCTGGGTCGAGCCGTCCACCTTGAGGGCCAGCAGGGCGTTGAGCCCCGCGTCGGTGGTCAACGCGGCCCGCAGGTCCTTGGCATCGACCGCCACGGGCTGCGGGTCGACGCCGTGTCCGTAGACGACGGCGGGGACCTTGCCGGCCGCCCGGAGGCGACGGGACTCCGCCGAGCCGACAGGTCGGCCGGCTTCGGCAGCAATGGGGATCTCGGCCATGCGAACGCGCTCCTACCCGGGAAAGGGGCACCGGGCGAAGATGAGTCTAAGCCATGGGCGGTTGCCGCAGCACCAGCACCGCCCCAGGCCCCGGCTACGTCTGGTTCTCTCCCCCGAAGATCTCCGAGACCGACGTGTCCTCGAACACGGCATCGATGGCGTCGGCGACGATCTTGGCCACCGACAGCACCTCGATCTTGTCGATCCGGCGATCCTCGGCCAATGGAAGGGTGTTGGTCACGATCACCCGGGCCAGCGGCGAGGCCTTGAGCCGGTCGAGCGCCGGATCCGACAGCACGCCGTGGGTCGCCATCGCCCAGACCTCCGCCGCCCCACGGTCGACGAGCAGCTCGGCGGCGGCGCACACGGTGCCCGCGGTGTCGATGATGTCGTCGATGAGCACGCACCGGCGCCCGGCGACCGGACCCACCACGTCCATCGCCTCGACCTCGTTGGCCGTCTCCTTGGCCCGCCGCTTGCGCACCATGGCCAGGTCGCCGTCGAGGTGCTGAGCGAACCGCTCCGCCACCTTCACCCGCCCCGCGTCCGGCGCCACGACCACCATGCCGGCCGTTCCCTCCCGCCGGAGGTAGTGGGTCAGCACGGGCATCGCCGTGAGATGGTCGACCGGTCCGTCGAAGAACCCCTGGATCTGGCCGGAGTGCAGGTCGACGCTCACCACCCGGTCCACGCCGGCCACGCGCAGCATGTCAGCGACCAGCTTGGCGGTGATCGGCTCCCGGCCGGACGCCTTGCGGTCCTGGCGGGAATAGCCGTAGTAGGGGCATACGGCGGTGATGCGCTTCGCCGACGCCCGCTTGGCGGCGTCGATCATGATCAGCTGCTCGACGATCGAGTCGTTGACCGGTCCGCAGTGGGTCTGGATGATGAAGACGTCGGTGCCTCGCACCGACTCGCCGAAGCGACAGTGGATCTCGCCGTCGGCGAACTCCAGCAGGTTCGCCTCGCCCAGCTCCACCCCGAGATGCGTGGCGATCTCCTCCGCCAACGCCAGATGCGAACGACCGGCGTAGAGCTGCAGCCGCTTCCTCGGTACCAACTCCATCAATCAGCCCCCGTCTTCGTCTCCCACGCCCCGGAAGAATGGCCCGGTGAGCGTGGCCGGCGCCACCCGGCAGCCGGGCTCGAGGACAGCGTAGGGCCCCACCCGGGCGTCGGTGCCGACATCGGCCTGTCGGGCCACGCTGTGCTCCACGACGGCGCCGTCGCCGACCCGACAGTCCACCAGGCGCGTGTCGGGCCCGATGAGTGCGCCCGTGGCGACGGCCGTCGACCCCTGCAGGATGGTGCCGGGAAGGAGCGTGACGTCCGGAGCGAGCTCCACCGAGGCGTCGACATAGGTGCGCTCGGGATCGTGCATGGTCACGCCCCGGCGCATCCAGCGCTCGTTGGTGCGGTCACGCAGCTCGGCCTCGGCCACGGCCAGCTGCGCCCGGTCGTTCACCCCGGCCGCTTCCATGGGGTCGGCCACGACGAGCGACGAGACCTGGTAGCCGGCGTCGTGCAACACGGCGACCGTGTCGGTCAGGTAGTACTCGCCGTTGGCGTTCTCCGGGGTCAAGCGGCGCAAGGCCGGGGCCAGGACGCTGCGGCGGAAGCAGTAGACCGACGTGTTGACCTCGTCGACCGCCCGCTCCTCCTCGGTGGCGTCGCCCTCCTCCACCACGCGGGCGATCCGGCCGTCCTTGTCCCTGACCAGGCGTCCGTAACCAGTTGGGTCCAGCAGGCGGGCCACGAGCAGGCTGGCGGCGGCATCGCTGGCTCGGTGGGTCCGCACGAGGGCGGCGAGGGTGGGAGGCCGGAGCAGCGGCGCGTCGCCCGGAAGGACGACCAGGTCGCCGTCGTCCTGCTCGTCGTCGGGGTTGTCCGGAAAGCCCGTCAGGCCCACCGCCGCGGCGTCACCAGTGCCCCGCTGCACATGCTGCTCCACGAACTCCACGCTGAACGTCGCAGGAGCCCCCTCCTGGACGGCCTTGGTGACGCCCTCGGCGCCGTGGCCCACGACCACGACGACCCGCTGGATCGGAAGCTCGGCCAGGGCGTCGAGGACGTGGAGAACCATGGGGCGCCCGCACAGCAGGTGGAGCGGCTTGGGCTGGGCAGACCGCATCCGCGTGCCCTCACCGGCGGCCAGCACCAGGGCCGACAAGGGACGGGACCCTTTCGACGATCTCATCGGCTCACCTCCTCGCGCCCTCCACGACCGTAACGGGGGTCGGTGCCCACTCGTGCAGGCTACGCCCGCCGTCTCCGATGTAGGGGGACGTGCAGTCACCGGCAGTGTCATCGCCCCTGCGTAGCCTGGGGCGACAGTGGCACTCGGCGCGTACCCCGGCTCCTTCAATCCCCCGACGGTCGCCCACCTCGCTATCGCCGAGGCGGCTCGGCGCCAGTGCGGGCTCGAGCGGGTGGAGCTCGTCGTGTCCCGGTCGCCGTTGGGCAAGGAGCCCGACGATCTGGCCCGGTTGGAAGACCGGCTGGCCGTGCTCGAGGCCATGGCGGCGCGCCGGCCGTGGCTCGGTGTCCGGGCGACCGACGCTCGCCTGCTGGCCGACGTGGCCGACGGCTACGACGTGCTCATCGTGGGTGGTGACAAGTGGGCCCAGCTCGTCGACCCCCTCTGGTACGGAGGGTCGGAGGCGGCGCGCGACGAGGCGCTGGGGCGCATTCGTCGGATCGTGGTGGCGCCTCGCCGCGCCCACGAGCTCACCGGCTGCGAGATGCTCGAGCTCGGCGACTTTCATCTCGACGTCTCGGCTACAGAGGCCAGGCGCGGTCGAACCGACTGGATGGTCCCCGAGGCGGCGGAGTTCGACGAGCTCACCGGGGCGTGGACCGATCCCGAGCGCTACCGCCGCTGGCTGCAGGCCGACGCCGACGCCGACGAACGCGCATGAACGCCTCCACCGGGCGTGCGCTGCTGCTCGAGGAGCGTGTCGGCGACCACTTCGCCGCCCACGGCTACCTCGTCCGCCGCAATGCCTTTCTGGACGGCCGGTCGGGAGGCAGGCACGAGATCGACGTGCTGGCCGAGAAGTCGGACCCCCTGACGACGTTTCGGCTCGCCGTCGAGTGCAAGGCGTGGGAGGCACCGATCGAGAAGGACGCGGTGTCGAAGCTGAGCTACATCCTTACCGACCTGGGCCTCAACAAGGGGATCATCGTCGCGCTCCACGGCTGGCGCAGCGGTGCCGAGCGGGCCGCAGTCGAGCTCGGAATCGACCTGTGGGGGCCGGCCGAGCTGCGGGGGCTGCTCGGGGCCGCGGTCGCGCGCCAGCTCGACGTGGGAGTGCCGGCCCGGTTGGCGCACGGCTACCCGTTCGTCGCAGCCGAGGACCGGGCGCTGACCCGGGCGCGCCTGCAGGGAAAGGGCCGGCTCGGCATCCGCACGGTGGAGCAGCTCGTCTGGTTCAAGCCGGTGTGGGTCCCCACCTACCTCGTCGACCTGAGCATCACCTCGACGGACGTCCGCTGGGGCAAAGAGCGGTTCCTCACCACCGCCATCACCAACAGCTACGAGGCCCTTTCCGGCACCTTTCTTGGACCGGCCTCGCCTGAGAACGGCGAGGTCGTCGACGTCGACTTGTCCGTAGGCGCCATCACGCCGGGTGTTCGGGACACCAAGGTGGCGAGCGACATCCGCCGCGCCTTCGAGCGCTGGGACGAGGTGCAGCAGGACGCCGCCAGGCTCCGCCACGCCGCCGTGTTGGCGGCCCTCGGCGTCACGGTGCCGTGCCGGCGCGCGACGGTGGACGACTGCGCGTTGGTGTACGCGCCCTTCTATGTCGGTTGGCTGCGCACGGGCACCCACGACCGCGTCGTCGCCATCGATGGTGTCTCGGGGGCGCTGTCAGAGCGGATGTCAGCCGTTCTCACGTCACACATCAGCCACGTGCGGAGCTCGCTGCTCAGCGCTTGACCCGCGCGCAGAGGAGGGCGATGTCGTCGGCTCGCTGATCCTCTCCCAGCATGGATGCGAGGACCATGTTGATGAGCTGTCGCGGATCGCCGTGCGACTGGGCCGCCGCCAGCTGGCTGAGGCGATCGAGACCCTCACTCACCAGCCCGCCACGCTCCTGTATGAGACCGTCGGTGTAGAAGAGGACCGTCGAGTGGGGACCGAGCTCGATCTCGCCCTCCGAGTACGTGAGGCCACCCATCGCTCCCACCAGCACCGAGCTTGGCTCCTCGAGGTAGGTGGCGGTCGGCCCTGGCCCGATGATCAGCGGAGGCAGATGCCCGGCGTTGCTCCAGCAGAGGCGGCGCGTGGTCGGCTCGTAGATGCCGTAGATCAGGGTCGCCATCTGGTCGGCCTCGAGACCGCGCGCCAGCTCGTCCACGTAGTTGACCACCACCGCGGGACGGCTGCCCGTCCACGCGTAGGCCCTGACCGCGGTGCGCAGCGACGCCATGATGCTCGACGCCCGCAAGTCGTGGCCGATCACGTCGCCGATGACCAGGCCGACGCGACCGTCGGAGAAGGGGATCACGTCGTACCAGTCCCCGCCCACGTCGGTTCCCGCCGCGGGCAGGTAACGTGCGGCCACGTCGAGGCCGGGGACCTCCGCCAGCCGCTCGGGGACGAGGACCTGCTCGAAGGCCTTGGCCACGTGGCGGGCCCGCTGGTAGAGCTGGGCGTTCTCCACCGCCAGGCCGGCCTTTCGCCCGAGATCGATGGCCACCGCCAGATCGGCGTCGCCGAGGTGCCGGCCCGACTCGGCCGATACCACCGTCAGCGCGCCCAGCACACGCGCCCTCCCGCGTAGGGGTACCACGACGGCCGACTCGAGACCGAGGGCCCGGAAGGTCTCGAGCTGCTCGGAGCTGGCAGCGCTGGTGGCCAGGAGCTCGTCGGTGACGGCCCGGAACAGCCGCGGCTCCCCGCCCTTGAGAACCGCGGCGACGGGCGAGGTGCTCGCGAGCCCGGGAGAGGCGTCGAGATCGCTCTGCACCAACGCCGTCCCGACCGGATCACGGTGGGCGGCGGCCGCAGTGCGCACGGCACCTGTCTCGTCCATCACGTGGACGCCACACCAGTCCCCCAGCACGGGCACCACGAGGCGGGCCAGCCGGTACAGGGCAGTGTCGGGATCCAGCGTCTCGGTCAGCACCGTGCTGGCCTCGGCCAGCAGGGCGAGCCGGGCCAACAGGGCGTCCTGGTCGGGCTCGCCCCCCACCATCTCCTCGATTCGACCTCCGCCGCCCTCGAGACGGCCAATGTCGGCCATCTCTTAACCTCTTCGAGATCGGCGGCTCTTGTCCTGCTCGCCGGGGGCCGGGCTGCCCTCATGGGCCGGTTAGCCCTCCCACTTCCTGGGTAGGTAGTCAGCAGCTGGCTAGTGGGCACTGGGGGTTGGGTGGGCCAAGCCGAGGGGCTCGGCTTGGCCGCCCAACACAGCCCAGCCGGGTGTGGTGAGGTGTCGCCGGGATTTCACTCAGATAGGTGACCCCTCGTCCCCTTCTCTTCGTGAGCCGACCCGTCTACGGTGGAACACGACCGCGGCGGCTCCCCCCTCGTGGTCAACAGAGAACGGCCGGGGGCCCTGGTTGAAAGGCGAGGGCCCAGGGCCTCCGAGCCGTCCTTTCTTCTCGTCGCTCCGGCTCGTCTTGTGATTGACCGAGTGGCTCGCGCGCTTTTGGGACGTTCTGCGTCCGTCGTCAGGCTAGTTGGGCGAGGGCGCGGAGGGCGGGTGTGTGATCGTGATGATCCCCGTCAGCCCGCTCAGCTCCAGGACCTTGAAGACGTTGTCGCGCGGCGAGTCGATCGTGAGGTGCCCGCCGCGCTCCTGGAGGGCGAAATGCGTCTGCGCCAGCACGGCGATGCCGGTCGACTCCATGAACGCGGTGTCGCCCAGACCGACGACGACCTCGCCTCCGGCCGCGACAAGCCCGGCGAGGATGCCGCTGAGGCGGGGCGCAGTGAAGATGTCGAGCTCTCCTCTGACGCTCACGACCGACGTGCCGTCGTCCTCCGAGACAACCACGCCGAAATCAGGCGCACCGTTCATCAGACCCTCCCTCGTGACTAGTTGCGTACCACGGCGGGGATGTCCTGACAAGAGGCGCCCGACCCGGCTCCGTCAGCGCCAGGCGGGGAGGTTGTCGACCCCCGACGCCAGTGGCGGCACGTCCCGAGGAGCCTGCGCCGGGTGTCGGTCATAGCCCACGGGATGCCTCATAACGGGCTCGCCGTCGACACCGTCCGTCACCGTGCCCCGCTGTCGAAAGAGCTCGGCGCCGAGCATCTCGTTCTGCGAGAGCACAGGTGACACAGGCACGCCGGCCTCGACGAGGGCAGCGACGACCTCGTCGCGCTGGCTGCTGCCGATCGCCTTGACGATGCGCTCGTTGAGCTGCTTGCCGAGCGCCACGCGCTCGGCGAATCTGAGCGGCGCCGCATCGTCGAGACCGAGGGCGCGCACGAGGTCCGCCCACGCGCCGTCCTCGCTGAGGACTCCGAGGGCGATCCAGCCGCCGTCGGCGGTAGCGAACGTCCCGTAGCCGGGGAGGTCGCCGAGGGACCGACCGTCGGACATGGTGAGCGGCGGGAGGGCTCCGGTCCATGTGGCCAGGATGTCGGTCATCGACACGTCGATGCGCTCGCCCTCCCCTCGCCGTTCTCGCCGCACCAATGCGGCGCTGATGGCGAGGGCCGCGTAGGAGCCGCCGGCCAGGTCGGCGATGGGCGGGCGACCGACGACGGGACCGTCGTCGCAGCCTGGTCGGGGCTCGACCACCCCGGCCCACGCCTGGTAGTTCAGGTCGTGGCCAGGAAGCAGACGCAGGGGCCCGTCCTGCCCGTAGCCCGACACCGAGCAATAGACCACGGACGGGTTCGCCGCTCGCACAGCCGCGTCGCCGATGCCGAGGCGGTCGACCACGCCGGGACGAAATCCCTCGACCACGACATCCGCCGACGCCGCCCGCGCCAGCACCGCGTCGCGTGCGGACGCCTCCTTGAGATCGATGGCCACGGCTCGCTTCCCCGCATTGAGCACGGCGAAGAGCGTCGGGAAGACGCGCATCGGGTCCCCGCCCGGCGGCTCGACCTTGAGGACCTCGGCCCCCAGCTCGACGAGCAGCTGGGTGGCGTAGGGCCCAGGTCGCCAGATGCTGAGATCGAGGACTCGGATCCCGTCGAGGAGCGCGCCTTCGGCGGCCGGCACGGGTCGGCTGGTAGGCCCTCGTCGGCTCTCTTGCCCAGCCATCACACGACGAGGCCGCGGCCCGTCACCAGCGGCAGGTCCAGGGCGCTCAGCAAGCCCGGCGGGGCGGCGACGACTGCCGGCACCGCGTTCACGAGGCGCATGGCCGTCGCCTTGAGGCCGGCGGTGTTGTGATCGCCGTCGCTGCCGAGCAGCTGCAGGTCAGCTGTGTAGTTGGGCTCGCCGGTGACAATCACCCGATAGCCGCCCTGGCCCGGGGGCTGCGGCCACTCCGGTGCCAGGTCGTCCCGCAGCCGGGTCACGTGCTCGACCACCACGAGTGCTCGCCCATGGCGCATGCCCCGGACCTCGAACCGCAGGGCGGCGGCCGTGCCCGCTGCGATGGTGCCCGAAGCGACCTCGAACGTGTCGGGCGCTGGGACGCGCTCGTAGACCTGCTCGACGTCGTCGAGCTCGACGCCCAGCCCGGCGGCCAGCTGGCGCACGACGCTTCCCCAAGCGGTGGTGAGGGTGCCCGGCTGGAGCAGGAGCGGCGTCTCGTCGAGCGGACGTCCGAAGCCCATGATGTCGAAGAGCACCATGGGCTGGTCGTAGGTGGCGTAGTTGAGGATCTCGAGGCAGCGAACCTCCTCGATGCGCTCGCTGATCCCGGTGAGCACCAGCGGCAGACAATCGTTGGCGAAACCGGGGTCGATGCCGTTCACCCACAACGACGATCCGCCGTCGAGGGCGGCCCGCCGCACAGGATCCACGATCTCGTCGGGCACGACGCCATCGGGGTATTGGAGGAACACCGGCCCGCTTGACACCACGTCGATGCCGGCCCGGAGGAAATGCTGGAGATCCTCGAGGGCCTCCATGAGGCGGTGGTCGGCCATGGCCGAATGCACGATGCAATCGGGACGGAGGGCCAGGAGAGACTCGGCGTCGGTGGTCGCCCGGACGCCGAGCTCTTTTCCGATCCCGGCCAGCTCGCCGGCATCCCGCCCCGCTTTCGCCGGGCTCGACACCCAGACGCCGATCAGGTCCAGATCCGGGTGGGCGTGGATCCCGGCGATGGCATGTCGACCTACGTTGCCGGTGCTCCAGCCCACCACCCTGTAGCTCACGGGCCCCTCCTCACTCGTCTCACCGTCCGTGAGACCGAGGCCGAGGTTAGGCCGCGGTCACGAGCGCTGGCCCGGGGGTGGCGATCAGGGCAGCAGCTGGAAGCTGCCGGTTCCCCATGCCGACGACGCCACCGCCCGCTCCACCGCCTGCTCGCTGTCGCCGGCTTTGAGGGCGCTCAGGATCCGCCCGTAGGCGCCAGCCTGCAGAGTCTGGGCCGTGGCCGCCAGGCCCTCGGGCCAGCTCGTGTAGGCCTGGACCCCGGCGCCGTTGATCGAGTACGAGCCCGGCATCCCGCGCGTGGTGTTGAGCGGGTTGAACTTCGCCGGGCTGTTCCAGGCGCCGCCCTCGGCCCGGACCCACGACACGATGGCCCCGGTGTTCTGCGCCGTGAGCGGATCGCCGAGCGTCTCCAGCAGGGCGACGGCGAAGTCGTGGGACGTGTTGATCACCATCTGCGCGGGCGAGGTGGTCGTCGTCGGAGCAGGAGCAGCCGCCGTGGTCGAGCGAGCAGCGGTCGGCGCCGGTGCCAGCCCCGTCCCCGTGGTGGTGCCGTGTCCGGGGGGCGTCGCGCCGCCCTGGTCGGGGGTGTGCGGCCGGTCGCCACGCGAGCCGCCCAGGCCCGAGCTGGCCAGGGCCTTGTTCGGGTCGCCGAGGGAACCGATGGCGGCGGTCTGGGCGGCCCTGAACCGGGCCACGCCGACCTTGTGGGCGGCGGCCGCGGCCCCGCAGATCATCACGACCGGGCTCACGGTGGCCACTGCGCTCACTGCCAGGGCGGCAACACGTGACCGAGGGCCCGAAATCACCTGGCCACAGTTCGCCGTCGCGGGCCGCTGACCCTCTGTGGCTGTGGAAAAGGGCACGGCCGAGCGGCCCCGCAGGCCCGCTCTCGATGGCGGACAGCGTCGTCGTAGGCTCAGACCGTGCGAGCCCAGACCCTCGCACCGCGGGGAGGAGTGACCCATGCAGATTGAGGCGGAGACGACGATCGCACGCCCACGGCCCGAAGTGTTCGGCCACCTCGCTCACGCCGAGCGGTTGCCCGAGTACGTGACGCAGTTCGCCTGGGTGAAGCAGGTCTCGCCGGGTGAGCCCGCCCGCGGCACCGCGTACGGCTACAAGATGGCGCGCGGCCAGACCGAGAGCACGTTCGAATGGACCGAGTTCGAGGCCCCGTCGAAGCTCGCTTGGCACGGGCCGCCAGCAAAGGCGGGCCCCGGCTCGATGGAGCCGGGGGGGTGGTGGGAGCTCTCGGACGAAGGCTCAGGGACCAGGGTGAAGCTGGTGATGGCGCCCAAACCGGGCGGCCTGTTCAAGCTCATGGCCCCGTTGATGTCGGGGTCGATGCGCAAGGGCAACGCCCAGGCACTGGAGCGACTCAAGCAGCAGCTCGAGGGCGGCTCGTCGTCGGGGTCCTGAACGTCGGCCGGCGACGGTCCCTCGGGTACTTCATTCTGTTTCACCTTAGGTCGAAAGTGGGCGGGTGGCGGGCGTTGCCGATGGCTCATTTCGACCAAAGGTGGAACGACCGCAATGTGCAAGGACTCACCAACCGGGAGGGCGTGGACATGACCGTGCCGAGCTTTGATGACGGCATCCTCATACGGGAGGTCGACGCCGAGATCGTCGGGATGGCCCCGGTGACCGCGCGGCTGCTCGCGGACAGCGACGCCACGGGTGGCGCGCTCAGTGTCATGCGAACGTCGCTCGGAAAGAGTGCCAACGGAGCGCTGCCGCACACCCACACCAAGTCCGCCGAGCTGTTCTACGTGCTCGACGGGAGGGTGCAGATCCTGACCGGCGGCCAGGTGGTGACCGCCAACGAGGGAGACGTCGCCGTGGTCCCGCCCAACATGGCCCACGCCTTTGCCGCCGCGCCGGGCCATGCCGCCGAGCTGCTGATCGTCCTCGCACCCGGCATCGAGCGCTTTGGGTACTTCAGGCTGCTCGAGCGGCTCGCCAAAGGCGAAGCGACGCTGGACGACCTGATGGCGTCACAGGACCTCTACGACAACCACTTTCTGGAGAGCCCGGCCTGGCAGGCGGCTAGAGCATGAGCCTGGCGGCGAGGCCTCTCAGCTCGCCGTCGTCGTCCCGCCAGGACTCGACGTCGCCGAAGCCGAATGGGGCCAGTTCTCTGACGAGGGTCGCGTCCTGCTTGCCACCGATCTCGATGAGGAGCCAACCGCCGGGACGTAGGAGCCGGCCGGCTGCCACGACGACGCGGCGGGCAACGTCAAGCCCGTCGGTGCCGCCATCCAGGGCGGCTCGTGGCTCGTAGCGCTGGACGTCGGCGGGCAAGAGTCGGAGGTCGCTGGTCGGGACGTACGGCGGCACGGCCGTGACAACGTCGAAGGTGCGGTCGGAGGGCAGCGGCAGCTCGAGGTCCGCGACGAGGGCGCGGACGCCATTTCGCGTCGCGCAGGCCACGGCCTTCGGGTCGACGTCGATGCCGATGACCGAGGTGGCCGGCAGCTCGGCCAGGATGTGAGCTGCGATGGCGCCCGCGCCAGTGCACAAGTCGGCGGCGCGGGCGTGGTCCGGGAGCAACCGGCTGGCCCGCCTGGCCAGCTCCTCGCTCTGGATCCGAGGGACGTAGACACCAGGCGCGACGTGGAGCCACCGGCCACAGAACTCCAGGCCGCCGGTGATCCACGCCAGCGGCTCGCCCCGCTCCCGCCGGCTCAGCCATGCCTCGAGCGTCGGAGGGTCGGGAGCGATCCCCAGGAGATCGTGCGCCTCCTCTTCAGCCGCAACGCACCCGGCGGCGCGCAAGCGCTCGACCACTCTCGAGGCGCGCTCAGTCTGCCGCACGGGCGATGTCAGCTCGTCCGGCCTGCTCGTGTGTCGTTGAACCGCGGCGATGCCATCACCGCCGTGCCGAGCTGGAGGAGGCGCACGTCGCCGATCGGCGTGCCACTGCCGCGGTTGCAGACCATGGCGAGAGACAGCTCCCGTGACGGATCGGCCCAGCCGCCGGACCCACCGAAGCCGAAATGACCAAACGCCTCGTCGATAACCCCCCGGGTAGTGCCGACGAGGTGGTACCCGAGTCGCCAGCGCATTCGCATCACCAAGACGAGGTCTCGTCGCCAGGACTGGATGCTTTCCATCTCCCGGACCGTCTCGGGCGACAGCAGTCGGACACCATCAGTCGTGCCCCGTCCGGCGATCATCGAGTACAGACGAGCGAGAGAGCGGGCGGTGAAGAAGCCGTTGACCGCTGGGATCGAGGCGTCCATCACGTCGCTCCCGGACAGCACGTCCTCGACGCCCCGGGGAGCCAGGGTGTTGACGATGCGGCGAGGGTTGACTGGGAACCGCACCAATGACGCAAGCCTTCCCACCTGCGCGCCCATCATCTTCTGTGCGTGACGAACCGGGCGAGGACCGAAGGAGAGGTGGCCCATGGGCTCGAGCGGGGCGACCCGGTCACGCTCGGCTGGCGGGCAGCCGAGGAAGAGGCCGTTGACGCCAAGCGGAGCGGCCACCTCGTCCTGCACGAACACGTCGAGGGGCTTGCCCGAGACTCGCCGGACAACCTCGCCGACCAGCCAGCCGTAGGTGAGCGCGTGATAGCCGTTGGCCGTCCCCGGCACGTAGGCCGGCGCCGCCCGCGCCAGCGCGTCGACCATGTAGTCCCAGTCGAGCATGCGGTACGCCCCGTCGATCACAGATCGGATCCGGTGCAGTCCGGCCGAGTGGCTGAGCAGGTGACGAAGCGTGAGCTTCTCCTTGCCCGCCTGGGCGAACTCGGGCCAGTACGCCGCCACCGGGGCCTCGTAGCTCACCTGGCCGCGGTCAGCCAGTAGGTGGAGCGCGGTCGAGGTCAGGCCTTTCGTAGTGGAGAAGCACATGGCCATCGTGTCACGCTGCCACGAGCCTCCTTCGTCGTTGCGGCGGCCGCCCCACAGGTCCACGACCAGCTCACCCCGGTGGTAGACCGCTACCGCGGCGCCACCCGTGGTGCGCCGCAATTGACTCCGGAACGCGGACGCTACCGGCTCGAAGTCCGGATGCACGAAGCCTTCGTCACCCACTGGAAGCCCCAAGATACCGGCAGGCTGGTGGGGCCGCCCGAGGGCGGGGCGCACCCCTCAACTGGCTCTGGATCGTTCCTCCACGAGCATCTGCAGGGCGTTCAGAGAGCTGCGGAGGTTGCGACGCACCATTGGTGCGGCCAGTCGGTCGGCGAGGACGCCCAAGAGACCACCGGGAGCCGAGTAGCTGAGACGCAGGGTGACATCGGTGCATCCCGGGCGTCGCTGGCGAAGTCGCCAACGGCCTCGATGATCTACGCCGGTGACGTTCGTCCACGCCAGATCGCGCTCCTCGTCGAACTCGACCACCTCGACGAGGCCACCGACTTGAGCCGAACCGACCAGCATCCGCACGCGATAACGAGCACCCAACGCAAGTGGCTTTGCGCCGACCGGCTCCCACCGGGTCAGCCCGGCCATGAAGTCGATCAGCCGGTCAGGGTCGGTGACGACGGCCCAGACGAGCGAGGGCGGCGCGTTCACCTCGATCCCGGCTTGGACACGCATGTCCTGCGACCTCAGCCCAGCACCGGCAGCCGCCGGTCGGCGGCCAGCTCGTCGAGACAGTCCTGCATCCGGCGCGTGATGTCATCGGCGACGGTGTCACGGTCGGGCGCGGGGCCGTACTCGGACCGCAGACAGATCGGCTCGAGCGCCTGGATGGTGATCTTGGCCGGAAGGGGCAGGTGGGTGAAGAAGTCTCCTACGTTCAGGCCCCAAGGCAGCGCCAGGGAGATGGGCAGGACCTTGAGCCGGAAGAGACGGTCCAAGCGCAGGGCGCGGGCGAGACGCTCACCGCGGGACAGGAACAGCGCAGTCTCCTGACCCCCGATGGCGACCACCGGCACGATGGGCACGTCGTGGGTGAGGGCCAGATCGACGAAGCCCGTGCGACCTCCGAAGTCGACCTTGGCCGAGTCCCAACTCGGCCGGTGGACCTCGCGATCACCACCCGGATAGACGAGCAGCGCCGCGCCGGAGCGCAGCGCCTGCTCGGAGTTGGCGTGTGAGGCGGCGACGGCGCCGAACTTCGGCAACCAGGACAGGTGGGGCACGGCGAGCACCAGGTTGTGGGCCAGCTGGAAGAACGGTCGCTCGACGCCGAAGTACGAGACGAATGCGAGAGTGAACACGATGGTGTCCGGCGCCATGTTGCCGCCGGAATGGTTGCCAACGAGCAGCACCGGGCCCTCGTCCGGAATCCGGTCGAGGCCCCGCACCTCGGCCCGATGCCAGAGCGTGGCCACCAGCCACGCCCCGGGCAGCCACTCGCGAATAAAGTCGGGATCCCGTTGGTCGAGATCGGCTCTGGGCACCCGTGCCGCCACCGACGAGGCCAGCGAGGAGCCGGCCGACTCGATCAGACCTTGCCTCTTTTCCTGGGGCGTCACGAGTCGAGCACGCATTCCGTCATTGAGTCGCTACCGCCCCATCTGGTTGACAGGGCACCCCGATGGGGGAACGGTCTAGCACTTCCAGCCGCGTAGTATCTCTACCCCTCCGTGAACCTCTTCACACCGATTCGGGCGGTAGTCGAGTGCTGGGTGGGGCCGCAGGTCACTAGTATGGAGGTGTCAGTGAAGTGAGCATCCGTGGGGACGAAGTCGCGTGCCGAAGGTGAAGTTGGAAGTGGGACCGTTGAGCTGGAAGAGCCTGCCGGGGACGCTTCGTGTCGCGTCCCCACGCGGCCTTGTGATCACCCAGTCGAGGTGGCGAGATGCCGTCAGGGCAAGCTGAGATCCCCGAGGGCAACCGGCTCCTCGATTCCCTTCCGGCGACCGACAAGGCCGAGCTGGCCCCCCACCTCGAGCAGGTACGGCTGGAGCTGAAGGAGCTGCTCTGCGAGCCCGGCAAGCGCATCGACAGCGTCTACTTCCCGCTCACGGCGGTGGCGTCGCTGCTGAACCTGGTGGAGGGCACATCGGGCGTCGAGATCGCCACCGTGGGCAACGAGGGACTGGTCGGCCTCTCTGTCTCCTGGGGCATCGACACGGTCAACCCTCGCGAGTTCGTGCAGTGCCAGGTGCCCGGCGACGCCCTGGTGATGGACGAACCGACCTTCGCCACAAAAGTGGCTGCGGGGGGAGAGCTCACCTGGCTGGTCCATCGCTACACCCAGGCCTTCGTCAGCCAGATCGGGCAGCAGGTGGCCTGCAACGGCCTGCACTCGATCGAGGAGCGCTGCGCGCGCTGGATGTTGCTCACCCACGACCGGGTCGGGTCGAATGAGTTCCCCCTCACCCAGGAGTTCCTCGCCCAGATGCTCGGGGTCCGACGCCCATCCGTGACAGTGGTGGCCGGCATCCTCCAGCAAGCCGGCTTCATCCGGTTCCACCGGGGCCGCATCACCATCACCGATCGCCGCGGGCTCGAAAACGCTTCCTGCGAGTGCTACCGGGTGCTCAGAGAGGTGTTCGACCGGCTCGTGTGACCTGGCCACCCGGCCAGTGACCCTCAGATCGACGAGCGCCGGAGACGAATGTCACTCGGCGAGAAGCTCGGGCCCAGCTTCGTGCCATCCGAGAGTCGACGAAGCCAGTATTCGTCGGGCCGTGGCCCGACCGCGCCTGCGACGACGTCGGCCACCTCGAAGCCGCTCGCCCAATCCCCGTTGAACCGGTTCCGCACTTCGACCTCGGTGCCCGGAGGTAGGGGCCTGCCGCTGTTCTCGTCAGAGACGGTCATCACTGTCCTTCCTGTGCGTGTCGGAACTCCGAGCTCGACTGGCACGGTCGCGGGACACTCAGTCCGCCATCAGCCTGGTTCGGAGTTGGTCAACGGCCTTGAGACGTTGAGCGATCTCCTCCTCGTCCAGCTTGGGGCTCTTGCGGAAGACATCGGCCATCGCATCGAGTCGAACCATCTCTTGGAGGCGAAGAGCGGCGCGCACCTCCTCGGGCCGGCGTCGTAGCGCCCGATTGAAGGCCTCTCTGGTCTCTGATGCCCGCCCGTAGCCGACCGTCTTGGCTATGGCAGCGAACGACTGCCCTGCGTTGCGGAGCTCGAGAACCTGATCATCTCGACTGGATGTGTCGTTACCAATTTCTGCGTCCATCTCTGCCTCCCGGCGCCACTTGTCGTACCCGTCGGTCTGGGCACGGGCCCCGCTCGGCGCGGGTGGACCTCCAGCCCGCGGCGCTCGCCCGGGACGGCCGCACACCATCGCACCGGGGCTCGCCAGCGTTCGAACCCGAATGGCGCACGTCACCTCGTCGTCGATTGAGAAGAGGTGACAGGGCAGGAGACGAGCAGCTGCAGGGCACCCCTCCGAGGGGCCGACACTCACCCTATCACCAATGGCCCCCTGACTATCATCGGAGACCGGGGTCCTCGCGACCTCCAGGACTGGCCGGGCGAGGGTTCAGGCGGGACAACGATGGACAAGGCTCTCGGTACTCCCTACGAGGCATTCAGCACCGATCGCTCGTACCAGCTCGGAATCGATCACCTCGTCGCGTTCGCCAGTGTCCCTGCGGGCCAGAGGGTCGTCGACCTCGGAGCGGGGACGGGGGCGCTGTCGATCGCCATGCTCGAGCATTGCCCACCAGCGGAGCTCATCGTTGTCGACCCCGACGAGGCTGCGATCGCCACAGCGCGAAATGCACTGGGTGACCGGGCCCGCTATCTGCACACCACCGCGGAGGGACTCCACCGGCAACTGCCTCCCGCCTCCGTCGATCATGTCCTTGTCGCCAACGCCATCCATCTCTTCGACGATCTTGCCCTGGCGACGAGCAGCATCCTCACCGTGCTGCGGCCAGGCGGCACCTTCTCAGCCAGCACGGCCTTTCATCGCGATGCAAGCAGCGAGGAGGAGCACCGTCTGGCGAGAGCGACGCTGTTTCGGGCTCTACGCGAGCTGAGGTCGGCTCCGAAGCGAGCCGCGAACGAGAAGAGGATGTACAAGGACCGTGAGGAGCTGTCGGAAGACCGCCTGGTCGACACGCTGGCCCGGACGGGATTCGTCGATGTGATCACCGACAGCGTCGCCATACCGATCACGCCTCATTTTCTGGCCTCGTTCCTGCAGACCGACATCTTCGCCGAGGCGGTGCTCCCCGACTACGACCCCGAAGTGTCGTGTCCCGTGTTGGGACGAGCGGTCATGGAGGCCGCAGCGAGCGATCGGAGCGCCGGGCTCTACGAGCGCAAGTGGCTCTTCGTCAGGGCAGCCAAACCTCGTGGATGACGGCGCGGTCACCCGGACGAGTCAGATGGATCTCAGACTCGACCGTTGCCGCTCTCGACCGGAAGCAGTTGCGGAGCCCTGGCCGACCACCGGAGAGCGAGGCCCTCGCCTCGAAGGATACGGCGAAACCAGAGCGTGGAGACGGCGACGGCCGCTGCGATCACGAGCATCGTGACGCCAGTCTTCAGCAGCACGAAGTTGCCGAGGGACTGGCTGAGCAGGAACCACAGGCCGAGGGCGGCATTGACGACGAACACGAGGGTCCACAGCAGAGAGATCCGCAGGAAGAACCGCTGCACATAGGGCCGCTTGAAGAGTGCGGGATCGAGTGGGCAGAAGTCCTTGGCAAGCCGCTCGGCCAGCGGCTTCCCAGCCGGGACCGAGATGAGGAATGCGGCGGCCACGAGGAAGGTCCCGACGGTGGGCTGGAGGAAGTAGACGAACGCGCTGCCAGTGGCCAGCGCCGTAGCCGTGCGAAGGGTGAGCACGGCCGAGGCGATCAGCAGCATGCCCGGCAGATGGCGTCGCGTGAGCAGCCGCCTGGCGAGCGCCAGGTACGTCCAGGCCAGGGTGGCCAGCAGGGCGCCCCGCAGCCCGAGGGCAGTGAGGATCACGTAGAACAGCGCGGCGGGAGCGATCGTGCTCTCGAGCAGCTGGGGCAGCGCGTGGTGCACCATGGCTCGAGGAGCGGGAAGCTGGACTGTGGTGAGGGCCACTGGGCCCCTTTCTGTTGCCTGCTCCAGGAAGAACAGATCCCGGCGAGGATGGGTGATCGCTCCCACAGTTTGTTCCACCGAAGTAAGAGCGACCTTTGACGAACCTGAATGCAAGCTGGCAGCCCGTTGCTCGGATCCACCGCTCTCACCGTCGAGTGAACACCGTTTCGGGAGTCTCTCTCCGGCGAAATGACCCTATCGACCTCGTTGCTCCCCCTTTGGCCGAAAGGGATCTCTTCCCCCAAACCTACTCCTATCCGGAGCGGCTGTGAAGGGCTCCACGCAATCTGACAGGGCTCGGGTCGCGGGAGCTCGGATGCGAGGAAACTCGTCCTCGCCGGTCACGGCAGAACGTCAGGAACGTGCTCGTCGGGCACCTCTGGTGGTGGCGTTGTCGTGGCCGGCACGACGGCGCCATTGTGCGTCGGATTGAGGTCCCGGTTGATCACCGTGGCGACGTTCTCGATCGTGGTGATTCCGTAGGCCAGCGTCGGGTCGTTGTCAGTGAGCACGACGATCACGTAGTCGGCACCCCCACCAGTGAAGGCTCCGATGCTGTGGACTCGCCAGCCCCGTGTTGCCCGGGGAAGGTCACCGGTCTTCAGGTGCACGGTCACGCCGGCCGGAGCGCCGGCGGGAACACCCCAGTGCTGATCGGGCTGGACCTTGGTCATCAGGTCGAGCTCGTAGGCACGAGAGGGGGCATCCAGCACCGTGGTGCTCGAGGTCAACATGAGAAGGAGCTTCACCTCGTCGTCGGCCGTCTGGCGGGTGAGGCCCCAGTACGGACCCGGGCCGGGAATCGTCTCCGTCATGCCGACCAGGTTGAGAAACTGCTGGAAACGGGCCGCCCCGACCTCCGCCCACACGGCGCTGGTTGCGTTGTTGTCCGAATGCTCGAGCATGGCTGTGGCCAGTTGGTTCTCCTGACCGGTCAGGGTGCGATGCTGATCCATGGCCATCCGCAGCAGCGTGCCGACGATTGCGACCTTCACGGTGCTGGCCGCGTCGAAGTGCAGATGCGGGTTCACCGCGCAGGTAACGCCAGAGGTCCGGTCGTAGACGGCGATGCCCCATGTGCTCTGGCGACCGGCCAACGCCGGCCAAATGTCAGCCGACAGCTTCTGCGCGATGGGTGAGGCGCTCGGCGCGCTGCAGACAGGGAGGCACTTGGCGGTCGCCTGGGCAGAGTTGAAGTCATAGGTGATCTGGCCGTTCGAGAAGTTGCTTTGACGGGCGTTGGGAATGGCGAACTCGTCGCTCACTGGATAGCCCTGACAGCTCTTCTCCCAGCCCAGGCTGGCCCACTTGTCACGGATGGCCCCATGGACGGACCACGCCCCGGTAGAGGCCCTCCAGTAGATGGAGCCGTCGTTGGCGAAGTGGTTGAAACTGCCTATCCCGTCCGGCGTCGGGGTCTCGTCGGTCGTGGGGTGGCCGAGGAAGCCTCTCTCCCAGCCGAGGCTTGCCCACTTGCTCTGGATGGCCCCGTGGATGGACCACGCGCCGGTAGAGCGCGTCCAGTAGATCGAGGCGCCAAAGCGGTCGGCTGACGAGAAGTGGTTGAACCGGCCAACGCCGTCGGGAGTGCCGGTCTCGTCGGTAACCGGGTAGCGAAGGAAGCTCTGCTCCCAACCGAGTGACGCCCATTTGTCCTGGATGGCCCCGTGGATGGACCACGCCCCGGTGTTCGGCGTCCAGTAGATGGAGCCGTCGTTGGCGAAGTGGTTGAAGCGGCCGATGCCGTCAGGCGTCGGGGTCTCATTGGTTGTGGGGTAGCCCAGGAACCCCCCGGGTCCACCCAGGGCCAGGTACTTGGCCAGGATGGCGCCACACACCTGGTGACTCCCAGTCCCTGGCGATGGGTAGGTGATGCAGTTCGAGGTGGAGGAGGCAGACACAACGGCCGACGCACGACCTGGCCCGAGTATGGCCCACCCACCGGGAGACAGTGCTACCGCAGCGACGGCCAGACTGGACAAGAAGCGTCGAGTATGTCGACGGCCTACCTGGGTTCGCGCGCACCACTGGCGCGCCAACGCGCCACCCACAAGAACCCCCCCTGCTGCCTATCCGTCTATCCCGCCCGCTTTCTTGGCGCTCGATCCAACCGTACACGTCGGCGGCTGTCCATGACTGCTCGAGCCGGTGGAGCGCCGTTGACGATAACTTCGAGCTAGGGACGCTTTCGATCGATATCGACCGGGGCCGCGACAGAAATCGAGATTCATATGAGCAACGACGACGATCTCGAGTCGTTCGGCCGGCGGGCGCGCGAGCTGTTCGGGATCCGGCTCCCTGTGCTGCTCGGCCCCATGGCGGGAGGACCGTCGACGCCGGAACTGGTGGCTGCTGTCAGCAACGCCGGCGGTCTTGGTTGCCTGGGTGGCGGCTACCTAGGTCCCGAGCGATTACGCCACGACATCCGGGCGGTGCGGGGAAGCACCGACCAGCCATTTGCCGTCAACCTCTTCGCTCCTGAGGAGGTGACGGCCGATGACGATTCCATCAAACGGGCCAGAGAGGTCCTCGCCCCCTATCGACGTGAGCTCGGACTCGAGGGGGATGCGGCCCCGACGCGTTACGCCGAGGACTTCTCCGAACAGCTGGACGTCGTAGTGGATGAGAGCGTTCCGATCTTCAGCGTCACCTTCGGGCTCCTCCCCGCCGGCGCCCTGCGGGCCCTGCACGAAGTCGGGACCCTCGTAGGCGGAACCGCGACCACAGTGGCCGAGGCGCGCGCTCTCCAAGAGAGTGGTGTGGACTTCATCTGCGCCCAGGGTGCCGAGGCCGGAGGACACCGGGGGAGCTTTCTCTCCGCGTCCGGAGACAACCTCGTGGGACTGGTCGCCCTGGTGCCCCAGGTATGCGACGCGGTCGAGGTTCCTGTCGTCGCGGCCGGGGGAATCGGAGATGGACGCGGCGTCGCCGCTGCCCTGATGCTCGGCGCGTGTGCGGCTCAGCTGGGCACTGCGTATCTGCTCTGCCCCGAGGCCGGCACCAGCCAGCCCTACCGCGACGCCATCCGCCACGCCGGCGCGGACGAGACCGTTATCACCTCTGCCTTCTCGGGCCGCCGGGCCCGGGGAATCGTCAACCGACTGGCCCAGGAGCTCGCTGGTCGCAACGACCTGCCCGGGTACCCGGTGCTCAACGCCCTGACCCGAGACGTGCGACAACGCGCCGTCGAGCTCGATCGAGCCGAGTTCTTGTCGCTGTGGGCCGGCCAGGCAGTAGGCCTGGCGCGCGAGCTTCCGGCCGGCCGCCTTACTGCCGTCCTCGAGGAAGAGTCACGACAGGCCATCGCCCGGCGACCTGCAGTGGGCAGTTCGAGCCTCAGCTGGAGGGCTGGTAGCTGAGCCGGACTCGGCTAGCCGCGGAGGCTGGCGACGACCTTCGCCATCTCATCCAAGAAGGACGCAGTGCCCCCTCGGGCCTGCTCGTACTGCTCGTCAGTGAGGTGGCCCCCGCTCTGGCGCAAGACGAGCTCAGTCTGCTCGCCCTTCTCGACGAGCGTGTAGGTCATCAGCTCGTACACCTCCTCGACCGCGGGCTGGTCGATGATCGCCACGACGAGCCGCTCCGGCTCGTCGATCTCCACGAAGCGCCCAGCCCACGGCATCTCGTTGCCCTGGTAATGCATGGTCGCCCGCCACTCGCCGCCCGGGCGCAGGTCCCATTGGTGGACGTCGACAATGAACTCGGCGCCAAACCACCGTGCGAAGAGCTCGGACTCGGTGATGGCCCGCCAGACGAGTGGCCGAGGAGCGTCGTAGGTGCGAGTCAGGGTGTAGCCGCGATCGGGGTCGGGCTCGGAGGGGGGTCCGGACACGGATGCTCCTTGATCAGATCGGGGCCACCAGATCAGCGGCGGACCCCTGACGATCGCACGGATCAGGCAGCCAGTCAACCCGGTGGTTGATAAACTGGAGGGTTGATCATGGCTCTCACCGACGAGGAGCTGGACCTCACCTTTGCTGCGCTGGCTGACGGCACTCGGCGGGCGATCGTGGCTCGACTCTCCGTGGGGGAGGCCACCGTCAATGAGCTGGCCGAGCCCTTCTCGATCAGCCTCCAGGCCGTGTCGAAGCATCTGAAGGTGCTCGAGAGGGCGGGCCTCATCACCCGGAGCCGAGATGCGCAATGGCGTCGCTGCCGGCTGGAGCTGCCGCCTCTCGAGAGCGCGTCGGCCTGGATCGACGAGCACCGCCGGGCGTGGGAACGCCGCCTCGACGTTCTCGGTGACGTCGTCGAGGGCCTGAAGCGCAGTACCCCATAGTGCGCATGCGCCGCCCGCCCAAAGGCCTCGAGGCGAAATCCGTCCGAGCTGCGCCGCTAGGAATGCAGCGCGGTGACGGCGAAATACGAGTTGAAGGGGCAAATTTAGGCAGATGGGGAAAAACTGTCGTATGCGACGTCGTGTTCGAAGTGCTGTCTCGGTGTGCGCAACGATCGCCGTCGGCCTGATGACCGCTGCCGGCGCCTCGCCGGCGCGCGCTTCGGCAGGGAACACGTCAGCTCCCCCCTTCAGTGCCCACGGCAGCGCAGAGCAGGTCTACGTCACAGGGCTCGCGCCCAGCGCGCAGATGTCGCTCCTGACGTCCAGCGGAAAGACTCTGCGCACCCAGCAGGCCGACTCTCTGGGCGGACTGCTGTTCCGCAACGTGCCACCCGGCAGCGGCTACCGGGTGCGCCTGTACCCAGCCGGAGCCGAGTCCGGTCCACTGACGGTGCAGTCCAATCGTCCGGCGCCGTGGAACCCGGGTGTCTACAACCAGTCGATCCCGGACAGCGGCTACACCTACCTCACCACCCGCGACGGCACCCAGCTGTCGATCGATGTGCACCCGCCGACCAGCCCTGCGGGCGAGCCGGGGCTACCGGCCGGCGTCCCCGTTCCGAACGGCCCGGATTATGCCCCGCCGTACCCCACGCTCATCGAGTACTCGGGCTATGGATACGCCGATCCCGCCGGTCCGGTCAACGGCATCGCCGTTCTCGCCAACCTGATGGGCTTCGCGGTCGTCGACGTGAACATGCGCGGGACGGGTTGCTCAGGTGGCGCGTACGACTTCTTCGAGCCGCTGCAGAACCTGGACGGATACGACGTGATCGAGACGATCGCGCACCAGCCGTGGGTCCTCGGCCACAAGGTCGGCATGATGGGTATCTCCTACGGCGCCATCAGCCAGTTGTTCACCGCCCAGCTGAATCCGCCGGATCTCGAGGCGATCTCACCGCTGTCGACGATCGATGCGACGGCAACGACGCTCTATCCGGGCGGCATCCTCAACACCGGCTTTGCGGTCGCCTGGGCGGAAGAGCGGCAGCACGACGCCCTTCCGGCAGGCCCCGACGGGGGTCAGAGCTGGGCCTACCAGCGAGTCCAGCAAGGCGATCAAACCTGCAAGCAGAATCAGGTCCTCCACGGAGAAGCCACCGACCTGCTGGCGAAGATCCGCGCCAACGCCAACTACATTCCGCAAGTGGCAGACCCGCTCGACCCGATCACCTTCGTCAACAAGATCACAGTGCCCACGTTCATGGCCTGCCAGTGGGAGGACGAGCAGACGGGCGGGCACTGCCCTGATCTCGTATCGCACTTCACCGGCACCAATCAGAAGTGGTTCACATTCACCAACGGCGCCCACGTCGACTCGCTCGACCCGGACACCTATAACCGCTGGTACGACTTCCTCGAGCTCTTCGTCGCCCACAAGCCGCCACTCGTGAACCAAGCGGCCACCCGAGTCGCCGCCCCTGTCATCTACCAGTCGGCGATGGGCATCAACAACCCGGTCCTACTGCCGCTGGACCCGATCCAGACGATCCCCACCTACCCAGCGGCTCTGGCCGCCTTCGAGAAGATTCCGGAGGTGCGGGTGCTCTTCGACAACGGCGCCGGCAATTCGCCGACCGCCAGCATGACGCCAGGCGACCCCTACCCGGGGTTCGAGCAGTCGTTCCCGTCGCTCCCGGTCCCTGGCACAACCGCCCGCCAGTGGTACCTCGAACCCGGCAACACGCTGGGGGACGTGCCGCCCACGAGCGATGGCGTCAACTCATACACGTCGAACGCCAAGGCCCTCCCGCTGAATGACTACTCGGGCAACACCGCCACCGGAGGCCTATGGGCCAACGCCTCGGCCTGGCAGTGGAACTGGCAGCAGGATCCGCCTGGCACCGCCGTCTCGAAGGTCTCTGCGCCGCTGACGACGGACACAACCGTCATCGGCGCGGGGGCGGTCCATCTCTGGGTCCGCTCCTCGACACCCGACGTCGACCTCCAGGCGACCGTCAGCGAGGTCCGCCCCGATGGCAACGAGAGCTTCGTGCAGAATGGCTGGGTGCGGGGCAGCGAGCGCAAGCTCGACTACAGCCCGAACAACCTGCTCAAGCAGCAGAGCACCCTGCTGGAGCCGGTGCTCAGCATGACAGCGGCCGATGCGCGGCCGATGCCGCAGGGACAGTTCGTCGAGGTCGTGATCCCGCTCTACTACGAGGGGCACGTGTACCGTGCGGGCTCGCGAATCCGAGTGACGATCGCCGCCCCAAACGGCACCCAGCCCATATGGTCCTTCGGCCAGACCGAGCCGTCGGGGACGGCGACGGTCTCGATCGCCTTCTCCAAGACCATGCCGTCGAGCCTCATCCTCCCGGTCGTCCCGGGCGTGAACGTGCCGACCGGCCTGCCGCCCTGCCCGAGCCTTCGCAACGAGCCGTGCCGGCCCTACAAGGCGTAGGGCACCGATAGAGCCCGGGCCAAGTCGTTCTCCGAGACCTTGCCGGGATCGGACACGATCGTCCAAAATGCTGTCGTGTCAGCCGAGGAGATCGACGCCTACCTCGATTCGCTAGAAGAGCCGAAGCGGACGACACTGTCGCAGTTGCGCCAGGCGATCCTCCGGGTCCTTCCGGAAGCAGAGCAGGGCATCTCCTATGGCCTGCCCGCCTTCAAGGTCAACGGGAAGACGGTCGCCGGCTTCGCCGCCTTCAAGAACCACCTCAGCTACCTGCCGCACAGCGGGTCGGTCTTTCCCGAGTTGTCGGAGGAGCTGGCTGGCTACTCCATGTCATCGGGCGCGCTGCGATTCGAGATCGAAACTCCGATCCCGCAGGCATTGGTGGAGAAGCTGTTAGCCGTGCGGCTTCGGCAAGCGTTCTCGGAGTAACGGCTACCTCGACGTCGATCGGTGACCTTGTCCGCTGAGACTTCCGGAAGATGTCCGGTTGCGCCAGCCGGCTCCGACAGTATCGGTGAGAGGCGCCGACCGGAGCCGACAGGAAAGGGATATTTCGATGAGGTACATGATCTTGACCTTCGGATCCCAGGAGGATTACGACGGGATGGCCGGCAAGCCATCGGCCAAGCCCGGCTGGACGGGGCAGGACTTCGCCGCGTTGGGCGAGTTCATGCAGACGTTCAATCAACAGCTCGCCGAGTCCGGCGAGCTCGTCGAGACGCGGGGGCTGAGCGCCCCGGTTCATACCCGCCGGGTCCAGCTTCGTGACGGGGTGCCGGTCGTGACTGACGGTCCGTACGCCGAAGCCGAGGAGGTGCTTGCCGGCTACTGGATCGTCGAGTGCGACAGCTTCGACCGGGCCACCGAGATCGCCGCCCGCCTGTCAGAGTGCCCGGGACCAGACCATGTTCGGACCCGTGCCTTCGCCGATGTCCGCCCGATCGATGAGCACCAACCCGACTTCGAGGGATGACGCATCTGTGCTCGCCGCCCAGACCGAGGACCTGTTGCGCCGGCTGGCGCCACAGGTCCTCGGCGCGGTCGTGCGCCGCTACGGCAACTTCGACCTCGCCGAGGACGCCACCCAGGAGGCGCTGGTAGCGGCCACCGCGCAGTGGCCACGCGACGGTATGCCGGACAACCCCAAGGGTTGGCTGATCACGATCGCGGCGCGCCGGTTGACCGATCTGCTGCGTTCCGACCAGGCGCGCCGTCGACGCGAGGACACCGTCGCCCAATGGGCCAATCCGAAGCCACAGGTCTCGCTGCCGGGCGAGACGAACCCGGCCGATCTCGACGACACGCTGATCCTGCTCTTCATGTGCTGCCACCAATCGCTCTCGGTGGCGTCACAGATCGCGCTGACACTCCGGGCGGTGGGCGGTCTCAGCACCGCCGAAATCGCCCGCGCCCTCCTCGTCCCCGAGGGAGCCGTGACCCGACGCATCACTCGGGCGAAACGATCGATCAAGGACAGCGGGATCCCCTTCGCCCCGCCATCGGCCACCGAGCGGGCCGGCCGCCTCGATGCGGTGCTGCGAGTGCTCTACCTGATCTTCAACGAAGGTTACGCGAGCACCACCGGGCCGGAGCTGCAGCGCGCCGAGGTGGCCTCGGAGGCGATCCGCCTGGCCCGAACGGTCCACATGGCCCTACCCCAAGACAGCGAAGTCACCGGCCTCCTGGCACTGCTCTTATTGACCCACGCGCGCCACCGCGCCCGAACCGGGCCTGACGGCTCCCTGATCCCGATGTCGGAGCAGGACCGCACCCTGTGGGACCCCGAGGCCATCGCCGAGGGCGTCTCTCTCATCACGGACGCACTCCCCCGTGGACCCACAGGCCCGTACCAGGTCCAGGCGGCCATCGCCGCCGTCCACGACGAAGCGCCGAGCTCGGAGCTGACGGACTGGCCGCAGATCGTGGCGCTCTATGAGGTGCTACTCGGCATCGACCGCAATCCGGTCGTGGCGCTGAACCACGCCGTGGCCGTTGCCATGGTCCGAGGTCCGCAAGCCGGCCTCGACCTCCTCGCCGATCTAGAAAGCGACACGCGAGTCAACGACGATCGCCGCTTCCATGCGGTACGAGGCCACCTGCTCGAGATGGTCGGGGATCGACAGGCAGCACGCGAGACGTACGAGGCGGCAGCGCGGCGGGCGACCAACCTCCGACAGCAACGGTACCTGCACGCCCGAGCAGCTCATCTCGTCGACCCTTTATCGACTGGGGACTAGGTTCTTCAGCGCCTCGGCAGTCGCAATATCGGCGGGGAAGGCCAACTCGATGGAGAGCTCTGAAGTCGTAACTTCAACTGCAGTCCCGAATGTGGCGACCGTGGCGAACAACGAGAGCTCGGCGCCGTCAGGATGACGCAGCTGGATCAATGGCGTGAGGATGTGCCCCGCCGCGGCCACTGCAGCGGGATCGCGCCCATAGTCGGGGGCGGGGTAGCCCGACACCTCGTCCAGTAGGGCGGCGAGATCCGCGTCCCCCGTGATGGCAACCTGGCGCTCGAGACGCCCGATGAAGTATGCCCGTACCTCGCCAAGGTTGACGATCCAGCGGGCCAGTCCCAGCGGATGCAGGCCGACCCGCATCACGTTCACAGGGGCATCGAGCAGCGACGGGTCAACCCACTCGCCGAGCGTCATCATCACGGAGTTCGCCGCCACCAGGTTCCAGCCTCGGTCGACGACCACAGCAGGATAAGGCTCATGCCCACTGAGGATCAGATCGAGAGCTTCCCGCACCGGTGCCAGCTCCTCGTCCCGAAGCGAGCGTTCAGGAAACGCCGGAGCATGACCGGCAGCCAGCAGCAGCTCGTTACGCTCCCGGAACGGGATCTCGAGCTGGTCGGTGATCCGCAGCAACATCTCGCGACCCGGCTTCGATCGACCCGTCTCGACGAAGCTCAAATGGCGAGCAGAAATACCCGCATTGAGCGCCAGATCGAGCTGAGTCAGCCGCCGCTGCTCGCGCCACGTGCGCAGCAACGACCCGACCCCGGCATCGGAGCTCACGGCTGCCATCTCGAGCGGACTCTACCCGGGCCGAGTCAACCACTCCATTACCTCGAGGTAATCGACAACCCGATCCTCAAAGGGGACGATCTGGACGGTGCACTCCGCGAGGACAAATGAAGAGTGCCGGCTGGGGGTCGGGTGAGTCACCGGTTCGACATCGTCATCGTGGGGGCCCGTTGCGCCGGTGCCCCGCTGGCTGTCCTCCTGGCCCGAGCCGGGCTGCAGGTGTGCTTGCTCGACCGGTCACGGTTCCCGAGCGACACCCCCTCGACCCATGGCATCCAGCCGGCAGGTGTCCGAGTGCTCGACGACCTGGGCGTCGGAGCGCGGCTGCGTCGGATTACCCCGGCGATAGACGATGCCCTAGTCGCGCTCGGCCGGTCGCGGATGGAGTATCGGGGCATCACGGCGCTGCTCGGGTCGCCCATGCTGAATGTCCGTCGGAGAATCCTGGACGCGGTGCTGGTGGAGGCCGCCGCCGACGCGGGCGCCACCGTCATGACCGAGACAACGGTGGAGGACCTCGTCTGGGAGGGCGGTCGCGTCGTCGGCGTTCAAACCTCACAAGGCGCTCTCGGAGCAGCGCTAGTGGTGGGAGCCGACGGAATGAATTCCACCGTCGCTCGGCTGGCCGGAGCGGAGGTCTACGATCGGACCGAGCCCGGCCGGCTGTTCACGTGGGCCTACTTCGAGGGCGTCGCCGGCACGGCGGTCGCCGACACCGGCATGCTGGCGCTGGGCAAGATCGGCGACAACGCCTTTCTGGCCAGCCCCACCGATGACGGGCTGTACCTGACGGCGGTGGTCCCCTCGCTGTCCCGCAAGGACGAATTCATGGCAGACCTGGACGGCGCCTATACCTCGGCGGTGAGGACCTGGCCCGAGCTCGATGCACTGATGGGCGCCGCCCGACGTGTCGGCCCCATCCGGGTCATGTCCCGCTGGCACGGCTACTTCCGGCGCTCCGCCGGCCCCGGATGGGTGCTGGTGGGCGACGCAGGACACTTCAAGGACCCAACGCCCGGCCAGGGCATTGCCGACGCCCTCCGCCAGGTGGCCCGCCTCGCGCCCACGATCGAGCAGGCACTCGGCGGAGCCAACACCGATCAACTCCTACACCAATGGTGGCGGTGGCGCGATCAAGACGCCTGGGAGATGTATTGGTTCGCCCACGACATGGGCTCCCCCGGCTCAACCAGACCCCTCGTGGCCCAGGTCCAGGCGCGAATCGCCAGCAGCGACGGATTGACCGAGGACCTCATCCGTGTTCTCAACCACGACCTACCACCCTCAGAGCTCGCGAAACCCGCGCTGGTGCTGCCCGCCCTCCTCGCCGGCTTCAAGGGCGAACGCGGCCAGCGGCTTTCCATCCTGAGGGAGGCGGCCGAGCTTGTCCGCACGGACCGCCGCCGGCGCCACCGCTTCGCCCACCGCCTGTCTGCTTAGAAGCGCCAGCGTGTCGCGACCGTCGGTGGACGGTTCGGGCTACTGTCAGCTGTCGAGGAGGCGCGCTCACGACCGCTGCGGGAGGGGCTACTCCTCCAGGACGAGCTGTGGCGCCGAAATTCGGCCGAAAAGCATCCGCTCGGCCGATGCAGGTCAACGGAGCCGTCCGTAGCCTGGAGCTACCAATGGCAGATCGATACATCTCGGGCTGGCGACAGCTCCTGGGAGGGCTCAGGCGAACGCCGGGCATCGACGTGGTCCTGGCCTCGGCCGCCTTCGCCGGACTACTGGTAGATCCTGTCGTAGACCACGGGTTCTCCGTCCTCACGCCGGCGGCCGTCGTCCTCGCGCTGTTGGCTGCGCTGCCGCTGTTGGCCCGCCGTCAGTTCCCCCTTGGCGTGCTGATAGTCGTGGTGCCGCTCCTGTTGGCATGCCTGGCCGTGTTCCACCCGAATCGTGCCGCAGTCGGCGTGATCATGTTGCTGGTCTTCACGGTGGGCTTGGAGGGTGATCGCTCTCGGTCCTTGGCGGTGGCCGCCCTGATGACGGTCGTGGTGACGGTGGCCGTCGTGCTCACCGCCCGCAGAGGAACTGTCGCTGACGTCGTGGCTTTCGCCGCGCTCGTGCTCGGTGCCCTGTTCGCCGGTGAGGCCCTACGCGCCCGGCAAGCGCTCGAGCGGGCCGTCGCCGATCAGGGCTCACGGGAGCGGGAGGCCGCCGCCCAACACCGCTTCGACGAGCAACGACTGGGCTGGGCCCACGAGCTCCACGACATCATCGGGCACACGCTCGTGGCCATCAACGTGCGCGCCTCGGCCGCCGCGCATCTCGACCGCCGTAGGGGCGGGTCGGAGGTAACGACCGCGCTGGACGACATAGCCTCCGCGTCGGCTGGGGCGCTGGCCGAGCTGAGATCCACGCTGAAAGACCTTCGTACCGCCCAAGCGGGGCCCGCCCCGCTCCATCCCGTGCAGGAGCTGGCCGATCTCAACGAGCTGGTGGCAAGCCTTGGGCGCGGAGGTTTGGCCGTCGAGCTCGACATCGGCGAGATGCCGGAGTCGCTACGGGCCGCGGTGAGCCACGCCGGGTATCGCATCGTCCAAGAAGGGCTCACCAACGTCCTGCGTCACTCGAGCG
Source organism: Acidimicrobiales bacterium (assembly GCA_036270875.1). Classification (NCBI taxonomy): domain Bacteria; kingdom Bacillati; phylum Actinomycetota; class Acidimicrobiia; order Acidimicrobiales; species Acidimicrobiales bacterium. The sequence goes on along the minus strand of DATBBR010000031.1, from coordinate 9,013 downwards.
CCGAACAGGCGTGCGTTCAGATCGGCGTGGAGGGTGGCGCCCTGGTCGTCGAGGTCAGAGACGACGGGCGAAGACAGGCGGACACTTCGCACGCGGGCGGGCACGGGCTGCAGGGCATGAAAGAGAGGGCGGCTGCGCTCGGTGGCACCTGTGAGGCGGGACCAGTGAATGGTGCCGGTTGGCGGGTCCGAGCCCGGATTCCTGTCGGCGATCGAGGTTCGTGATGGGGACGATCAAGGTGCTGGTGGTCGATGACCATTCGCTGGTGCGAGCCGGGTTCCGCTCGATCCTGAGCAGCGAAGAAGACATCGACGTCGTCGGCGACGCCAAAGATGGCAGAGAGGCGGTCGAGGTGGCCGTCCAGGAGGTTCCCGACGTGGTGTTGATGGACATTCGCATGCCAGGGATGGACGGCCTCGAAGCGACACGGCTGATCACCGCCCACCCGAGGCTGCCGATCACCAAGGTTGTCGTGCTCACGACGTTCGATCTCGACGAGTACGTGTTCGGGGCCTTGCGGGCGGGGGCGAGCGGGTTTCTCCTCAAGGGGGTCGAGCCACCTGCGCTCATCGCCGCGGTCAGGACCGTCGCCGGCGGTGACGCCCTGCTGGATCCAGGCGCCACCCGCAGACTGGTCGAGGCGTACGTCAGAGACGACAAGGCGGCGACGCCTGCGCGATTTGCACTTCCGTCGACGCTGACGACGCGGGAGCTCGAGATACTGCGTTTCATCGCGGGGGGTCTGACCAATACCGAGATCGCTGCGAAGCTGTTCATCAGCCCGTTGACCTGCAAATCGCATGTGTCGCGTATCCTCACCAAGCTCGACGCCCGGGACCGCACGCAGCTCGTGGTACTGGCCTATGAGAGCGGTTTGGTCGTCCCCGGCCAAGCCCAGGGTCCGCTCGGAGTACCTCCCGAGGACTAGGCGACGCCTGCGAAACCGTCCGGGCGGCCGATGATCCGCTGAGCACCTATCCGTACGGTCATCGTGAGGTCCCCGACTGGCGGGGATCAGTCATGGAGACTCCGATGCGTTCGCTTGCTCGTTGGTGCGTCGGGCACCGCCTTGCTGTGGTCGGCGCCTGGCTCGCACTCGTGATCGTCACGCTCTTTGCCGTGTCCGGCACGGGCAGCCATTACGCCACCGGCACGCAGCTGTCAGGGACGCCGAGCGCCGCCGCCGCCAGCCTGTTGCACCAGGCGGCACCCAGCCAGGCGGGTGACAGCGAACAGATCGTCTTCCAGGCGAAGTCGGGGAGCGTAACGAATCCGGCAGTGCAATCGAGCGTTCAGAGCATGCTCGGCCAGGTTGGCCAGCTTCCCAATGTGGCGAGCGTGACCTCCCCCTACAGTGCCGCCGGAGCGAGCCAGATCAGCGCCAACCGCAACATCGCCTTCGCCACGGTCAACTTCAGCAAGGACGCCAACCAGATTCCCAAGGCAGAGGCGACCAACCTGGTGAACCTGGCCAGGGCACCGAACTCACCTACCCTTCAAGTTGACGTCGTCGGCAAGGTGGCCGCTTCCACCAACCCCTCGTCCTCCTCGAACACGATCCTCGGCGTGGTTGCCGCCCTGATCGTCCTGCTGCTCGTCTTCAGGAAGCTGTCCGTCGCGCTCCTGCCGTTGGTCAGCACGGGCATCGCCCTCTTCAGCGCCCTGTCGATCGTCGGGGTACTGTCCAACGCCCTCTCCATGGCCAACTTCACCACGCAGCTGTGCACACTGATCGGGCTCGGAGTCGGGATCGACTACTCCTTGTTCATCCTGACCCGCACCCGCACTGGCCTCCGCCGTGGCCTGACTGTGGAGCAGGCGGTTACCACCGCAGCGGCTACTGCAGGGCGAGCCGTGCTCTTCGCCGGCATCACCGTTTGCATCGCCCTGCTGGCGATGGTCACGGTCGGCGTCAGCGTGCTCTCGGGCACCGCGATCGCAGCCTCGATCGCAGTGCTGTTCCCGATGACTGCCGCCCTCACGCTGCTCCCGGCATTCATCGGGCTGCTGGGCGAGCGCACCCTGACGCGCGGTCAGCGGGCCGCACTGGCCACAGGCGAGACGGACTTTCCCGAGGCGTCGAGACGGTGGGCAGCCTGGGCGGGCAAGGTACAGGCTCACCGCGTGGGCTTCGCGATTGCCGCCTTGGGCATCCTCCTCGCCCTCGGCGCGCCGTTCTTGTCGATGCGACAGGGAACCGCCGACTACAACGTCGACCCGACGAGCACCACGACTACCACGTACCGGGCATACCAGCTCATCACGACGGGGTTCGGGCCCGGCTTCACCGGACCGCTACAGCTTGTGGCGCCCATCACCAGCCCTGCCGACCAGGCGGCGTTCGCGACCGTGTACGACTCCGCCGTCCACACACCCGGAGTGGTCACGGGCGTCAGCCCGCACTACTTCCCCGCAGGCCCGGGTCATCCCGCCGTGGGGGTCGCCGAGGTCTTCCCGACGGGCAGCCCCCAGTCCGCCTCCACATCCAATCTGATCACCCAGATGCGGGGCTCGGTCATCCCGACCGCCCTGCACGGCCAGCACCTGCAGGTCCTCGTCGGCGGCCAGACCGCCTTGGCCGACGACTTCGCCAACCAGCTGTCGTCGAAGCTGCCGATATTCGTCGGCGGGATCGTCGTCTTGTCGTTCCTCCTGCTCATGGTCGTCTTCCGAAGCCTCTTGATCCCAGCCACGGCCGCGATCATGAACCTGCTCTCGGCAGGAGCCGCCTTCGGGGTGGTGGTGGCGGTCTTCCAATGGGGATGGCTCTCCAGCCTGGTCGGGGTCACACACACCGGACCCATCACCCCCCTCGTGCCCATCCTCATGTTCGCCGTCCTGTTCGGCCTCTCGACGGACTACGAGGTGTTCCTGGTGAGCAGGATCCACGAGGAATGGCTCAAGCGGCGTGACAACTCGGCTGCGGTCAACCTCGGTCAGGCCATCACGGGACGGACCATCACCGCAGCCGCCGCCATCATGACCGTCGTGTTCGCCTCGTTCATCTTCACCACCGACCGCACCATAAAGATGATCGGGCTCGGCATGGCCGCCGCCATCATCGTCGACGCCCTCATCATCCGCACCGTGCTCGTCCCGGCGGCCATGCACACCCTCGGCAAGGCCAATTGGAAGCTCCCGGCCGCCCTCGACCGCCGACTGCCCCGACTCAAGCTCGAGGACGACGACGGGGCAGCCGCACCGGGCGAGGAGCGGACGCCGAGCGAGCCCAGCCTGGTGTGAACGGGCAAAGGATCGGGGCCGGGTGCGAGGTACTCGCACCCGGCCCCGTCCTCGGGCTCGCCGAGGTCTCCCTGAGCCGGTCGGCACCTGACCAGGACTTGACACGACCCTGCCCTCGTGATCCAATCTGCTATTGCAAATCTGCGATAGGGAGGCGGTGTGGAGCAGCCGAGCGCCAAATTGACCACATCGCCCACCCTCGCCGATCAGGCCTACGTACTGCTTCGACGGCAGATCGCCGAGGGCGAGTTGAGCGCCGGACAGCGGGTGACCGAACGGGGACTGGCCACGCAGCTCGGCGTGAGCCCCACCCCTGTGCGCGAGGCGATTCGCCGACTCGAGCATGAGCGGCTGCTGGAACGGCTCGACGGACGCTCCCTGACCGTGGCCCAGCCCTCGGTGCATCGGCTCTACGAGCTCAACCTGATCGAGGCTGCGCTGTCGGGCGTGGCCGCCAGGCTCGCCGCCGAATCTGCGACGGACCGAGAGCTGGCGGCAATCCGAGATGTACACGAACGGGCATCTCGATCCCTTCCGTCAGCCCAAACGGTGGAGGACGGCATCGAGGTCCTGCGGTTGGCGCGGCAGACGCACCAACTTGTGTACGAGGCGTCCCACAACCCACAGCTGATCGACATGATCGCCACCGCCGGGGCGTTCGATTGGCGCATTCGGGTGGAGTCCGTGCGGCGCCTCGGCGCAACGTATCCATCGAAGGCGGGCCTCGCCCACCACTCGTCGATCGTCGCTGCGCTCGAAGCTCGCGACAGCTCGCTCGCCGAGTCGCTCATGCGCGATCACGTCGCCAGTGCCGCCCACCAGCACCTGGACGTCGTCGCCGAGGACGAGTTTCTGGAGGGATCGCAGTAGTCGGATAGAGGCCATTGTTTGTCCGCTCTTGCTATAGCAAATCCGCTGTGGTGACGGAAGGAAGATGTGTGAAACGCATGCGTCCAGGCGCTCACGGGCACCGTAGAGCCGGAACTCGGGTCCTGGCCCTCTCTCTCACACTGGGCCTGGCAGCCACCGCCTGCGCGACGGGAGTGAGCTCCAGTCCTCAGCCCGGTCAGGCGAGCTCGGCACCCGTGCCGATCGACAAGCTTGTCGCGACGTCACACCAAGAGCATGGGCTCATCATCTACGGCAACGCACCGGCCCAATACTTTCAGCCGGTCGTCAAGGCATTCGAGCAGAAGTATCCCTGGATCTCAGTCCAGGACAACGATCTTTCAGACTTTCAAGTCTTTTCGAAGTACGAGTCCGAGCACGCGCAAGGGTCGACAAGCGCCGATCTGTTGATCGCCAGTGGGATCGGGCCGTGGCTCGAGGCCGAGAAGCTGGGAAATCTCCAGCACGTGACGCCAAGCGGCCTTTCGAACTTCCCTGCGTTCACCAATCAAGGGAATGGTCTATTCGTCATGTCCCCAGAGCCGGTGCTCTCGGCCTACAACGAGAAGCTTCTCTCCCCGCCTCAGGTGCCGCAAACCTACGGCGCCCTGGCGCAAGCCGTTCAACAGAACCCCTCGATGTACAAGCTCGCCACCTACAGCATCAACAACTCGCTTGGCTATTCAGCTGCCTATGGGCTCCTGCACATCCTGGGCGAATCGACATTCTGGCGGGAGTTCACGATTCTTGGATCCAACTCCAAGACCTTCAACGACGGCCTGAGTGGCCTCAGCTACCTGCTGCAAGGGGGGGCATCCATCGGCTACATGACGTCCGGGCTGACCCAAGGTGTGTTGCCGCACTATCAAGGTCTGGCTAACTACGAGTTCATGAAGGATGCAACGCCGCTGGTGCCCAGGGGCATCGCCGTGGCACAGGGTGCCCGCAACCCGGCGTCGGCCCAGCTCCTCTTGGATTTCCTGTTCTCTGATGCCGGTCAGCAGGCACTGTGTGGAGCCGGTTTCGAGGCATCAGAGACTGGCTTCACCCCCACCAATGGGTGCACAGCCAGCCTCACTGAGCTCTATCGCAGCGTCCCTCAGGCCCAGACGTACCTGGTGCCGTACAGCAACAACGTCCTGGCCCAGCAGAAGTCGATCACCGACCACTGGAACCAGGTCTTTCATACGGGCCCGTAGCACCGGCGCCTCGGAGCCACGGCAATGACCACCACCTCGATCCCGCACGGCATTCCTCGCCGGTTCCAACGGCGAAGGTTCGTCCCTACAAGTGCGTCGCAGGCGATCGTCTGGGGCCTGACAGTCGTTCTCGTCATCGGTCCGCTCGTCCCGTTGATCTACACGTCGTTCCGGAGCCAGGCCTTCTACCTCCCAGGAGGCAGCTGGTCGGTCCAGCCCTATCGCACCCTCTTCGACGACCCCGCCTATTGGCGAGCCGTCGAGAACACCCTCCTCTTCGCCGTCATCACGACCACCCTGGCAGTGGGACTGGGGACGATCTTCGCCGTCCTCATCAACCGAACGAACATGCCCGGCGGCAGATGGCTGCGATGGCTGCTGATCGCCCCTATCGTAATCCCGCCGCTCGGTTTGATTGTCGGGTGGACCTCGATCTACGGGACATCGGGTTACCTCACACAGCTCGTGCATCGGAGTCTCGGTCTCCCGGCATGGAATCTCTCGTCGATCCTCGGCATGGCCGTCCTCGGATCTGTCGTGACGATCCCGATCACCTTCCTGACCTGCCAGGTGTCGCTACAAGGCTCTGACACCACCCTCGAAAACGCCGCCGTGAGCTCGGGGGCATCACCGGGAGCCGTGCTTCGTCGGATCACGATCCCGCTGCTTCGTCCCGCGATCCTGAACTCGAGCATCCTGGTCTTCGCCCTGTCCCTCGAGATCCTCGGCATCCCCCTCTTTCTGGGCACACCGGCAAACATCAACCTGTACGCCAGCTACCTCTACAACGGGTGGGGGAACAGCACGACGCCAGACCCTCCCTTCGTCAGCGCCGGCGCGATCCTGCTTCTCATCGTCGTCACCATTCTCCTGATCGCCCGCACCCGCCTGCTCGGCTCAGAGCAACGATTCATCGTGCCTGCTAGTCGCGGGCCGGCGAAGGTGCCTCCCCTGGACGTCGGACGATGGCGTCTCGGTTGGTTGGCCTTCACTGGCGCATTCGTGGCCTTCGCGAGCCTCGTTCCTCTCGTCGGTCTCGTTCTGATGTCGAGCGTGAAGGAGTTGACCATCCTGGTGGCACCATGGCACCTGTGGACGAGCGGCAACTGGCACCAGATCATCACCAACCACGGCTTTCGCAATGCCATCATCAACAGCATCATCATCGCCACGATCGGAAGTCTGCTCACGGTGATGTTCGTGGCGATCGCCACCCTGATCGCCCACCGCTCCCGTTTCAGGCTCCGCCACACACTGCCGGCCATCTTGGTCTACCCCAGGGCGATACCGGGAATCGTCCTCGGCATCGGCTTCTTCTGGTCCTATCTGTTGGTCAACGTTCCGGGCTCCTTCCTCCGCAACAGCATCTGGGGAGAGATGCTGGCGCTGAGCATCCGCAACATCACCATCGCCTATGTCGTCCTCTACCCGAGCCTCGCCAAGATAACAAGAGAGTTCGACGACGCATCAACCGCATCGGGCGCAACCTGGTGGACCACGGGACGACGGATCACCTTGCCGATAGTCAGACCAGCCATGCTCACCGCGTTGGTCTTGATGTTCATCACCCTGCTCAGTGACTACGACCCATTGGTGTTCCTTCAGAAGCCCGGTACCGAAGTCATGGGAGTGACCATGCTCCAGGCCTGGCAAAAGGGAGAGCCGGGACAGGTGGCCGCCATGGCGGTGATCCAGCTGGCGATCGTGGGCCTGGTCATCATCGGCGCGACGCGGCTTGTGAGGCGGGTGAGCCGTGCCTGATATCCGCCTGCGAGACGTGGTCAAGACGTACGACGACCACCTCGTGCTCGACAAGATCAGCCTGGATGTAGGCGACAAGGAGTTCGTTACCCTGCTGGGCCCGAGCGGTTGCGGCAAGACGACGACGTTGATGGCGATCGCTGGCTTCCAGCATCCGGATGCAGGCCTCATATCCTGTGGCGACGAGGTCTTCTTCGAGGGCTCGAGTCGTAGAGTCAAGGCGCCCGAGCGGCGCAACTTGGGCATCGTCTTCCAGTCGTATGCGCTGTGGCCACACATGACGGTCGCCGGCAACGTCGGATTTCCTCTCGCGGTGAGGAGGTTCAAGAAGCCCGCAGTGGCCCGGCGAGTTGCCGAGGTTCTCGAGCTGGTGGAGCTGGCCGAGGTTGGCCAGCAGTACCCGCACCAGCTCTCTGGAGGTCAACAACAACGAGTCGCGCTCGCCCGGGCTCTCTCGAGCTCTCCTTTGGTCCTGCTCCTCGACGAGCCGTTCTCCAATCTCGACGCCAAGCTTCGGGAGCGGTCCCGCAAGTGGTTGAGAGAGTTGCAGCGAGAGATCGGTATCACCACTGTGTTCGTGACCCACGACCAACACGAGGCACTCGGGCTAAGCGATCGCGTCATGATCATGGACCGCGGTGTCATCCAGCAGAGCGGGACTCCGGAGGAGGTCTACCTGCGCCCGGTGAACAGGACGGTTGCCGGCTTTGTCGGACGATGCAATTTTCTCGACGCTGAGATCGTCGACACCGGTGCCGCCGGTGGTGCGATAGTGAGGATCAATGGAACGCCACTGGTCGTTCGGGCGCACTGCGCACGGACCCTGTCGAGCGGCTCGGACGTCGTTATCGCCGTGAGACCGGAGGCGATTCAGGTCAGCTCGGCTGACTCTGCGTCGAACGACGCCGGCAACCAGTGTCGTGGCGATGTTCGCAGCGGCGCCTTTCTCGGCGACCACTTCGAGTACGAGATGGCCATCGGCAAGATAGGCGTGATGGTGCAGACCAACGTCCCTGTGACGTCCGCTGCGGTGTTGATCAGCCTCCCCGACGACGCGAGCACGGTGATCGAATGACTCGCGAGCGGATCAGGATCCTCTTCCCCTCCGGGATGCTGGGATCCGGGCTGTCAGCCGGAGGGGTAGAGCGAGGCATCCACCTCGGCGCTGACGCCATCGCGATTGATGGCGGATCAACTGACTCGGGCCCATATTACCTCGGTGCGGCCATCGCAAAGACAGCCAGGCACGCCGTAGCCGATGACCTGAGGATCCTCCTCGTCGCCTCCCAGAGGGCCGGTATTCCGCTGATCGTGGGCTCGTGCGGGACCAACGGCACCGACCGCGGGGTCGACTGGGTAGCAGAGATGGTCGAAGACATTGCACACACGGAGCGCCTGGCTTTCACCCTCGGGTGTATCTACAGCGAACAGTCGGCAACCACCCTGGCCGAGGCACTCAAGGAGGACCGGATCGTCGAGCTCGCTCCACCGAAGAGACTGACGGCGGACATCTTGAGCTCCTGCGAGCACATCGTGGGAGTCATGGGGCATGAGCCGATCGCGGCGGCGCTCGCAGAGGGATCGAATGTCGTTCTCGCCGGCCGTGCCACCGACACCGCAATGGTGGCAGCGTTCGCCATTCTCCATGGTCTGCCCCCCGGTCCAACGTGGCACGCAGCGAAGACTGTCGAATGCGGTGCACAGTGCACCACGGATCCGCTATCTGGACCGGTCCTGGTCGAGATCGACCGCAACGGGTTCAACGTTGAATCCGCCGATCCGGGTACGACTTGCACGCCGACCTCCGTAGCCGCACACATGCTCTACGAGAACGCTGATCCGTTCCAGATGAGGGAGCCGTCGGGAACTCTGATCACCAGCAGCGCCTCGTACACCGCAATAGACGAGCGACGAGTCCGGGT